>JAXKHW010000345.1:0-1919 GCA_036549635.1 Collinsella sp.
GCCGAGGCCGCCCGTCGCGGCTTTGCAAATTCGGCCTTCACCATCAACCTGGCCTGCATGCTCATCGTGTTCGTTGGTATTGGCGCATCCGAGTTTATTCTGCCGTTCTATTTTCAGGACGCCCACGGCTTTGGTTCTGATATCTCTGGACTACTCTTTTTGGCGCTGCCGATGGTGAATGCCTTTATCGGCCCGCTTTCGGGTACGGTTTCGGACCGTGTTGGCTGCGAGGGTCCCACGGCGGTCGGCCTGGGCGTGTACGTGTGCGGTCTCTTTGCGGTAAGCACGCTCAACGAGCGCTCTTCTATCCCTGTGATCGTGTGCTGCGTCGCATTTATGTCGTGCGGTACGTCGATTTTCCAGAGCCCCAACAACTCGCTGTATATGGGTTCGGCTCTGCGCGAAGCGCTCGGCTTTGCGGGCAGCTTGGGCAGTTTGGCGCGCTACGCCGGCATGGCACTCGGCATTACGGTGGCGTCGCATATCCTGTATGGGCAGATGAGCGTGGCGATGGGCGAGGCCGTGACCAGTTTTGTTGCAGGTCGTCCGGATGTGTTCCTGTTTGGTTTCCGTTCGGTGTTCTACGTGCTCATGGCTGTGGCCGCCGTGGGCTTTGCGCTTGCCATGGTGCGTTTGGTGAAGATGCGCGCCCGCCATTAGCGTGTTGGGAGGCTGTCTGCCACGATTCGCGCCGTCCCAAACAGACTGGTTGGTGGTGCGATGCGGCTTGTGGGACGGGCGGGGGTCGGTCCGTGGTAGACTATCGAACAACGTTTATTAATCGCGCGGTATCGTTGCCGCGAGAAGGGGTTGCGCCATGCAGGAGCTTGAGGATCGTATTCGCCATGACGGCATCGTAAAGGCCGGTAACGTCCTTAAGGTTGATGCCTTCCTCAACCACCAATGCGACGTTGAGCTGTTCGACCACATGGGCGCCGAGTGGGCCCGACTGTTCGAGGGTGTCGAGATCAACAAGATCCTGACGATTGAGGCTTCGGGCATTGGCATGGCTTGCATCGCGGCTCAGCATTTTGGCGGCGTGCCGGTGGTCTTTGCCAAGAAGGCGCAGTCCATCAACCTCGACGGCGAGCAGTATGCCACGACCATCTACTCCTTTACCAAGCAGAAGGAGTACCCGGTCATTGTGGGTAAGCGCTTCCTGTCCGAGGGCGACAAGGTCCTGATTATCGACGACTTCCTGGCCAACGGCTGCGCGCTTGAGGGCCTTATTAAGATCTGCGAGGCTGCGGGCGCCGAAGTTGCCGGCATTGGCATCGCCGTTGAGAAGGGCTTCCAGGGCGGCGGCGATAAGCTCCGCAAGCGCGGCTTCCGCGTTGAGAGCCTGGCCCGTATCGCCGAAATGGACTGCGAGAACGGCGAGATTACGTTCGCCTAGGCGCGCAGCACAAGCGATTGGTGTGCGATGTGACAAAGGGACTGTCCCTTTGTCACATTTTTTTTGTATGAGGGGAGGTGTTGATATGGATGAGAACAAGATGGGATGGCGCGAGTATGCGCGCTATGCCGAGATGTCGGTCGAGGAGTTGGCGCGCGATTGCGAGGTGCAGGTGTTTCGCGCGACGGGTCCGGGCGGACAGGGCGTGAACACGACGGACTCGGCGGTACGCATGAAACATATCCCTTCGGGGATTACCGTGACGGCGCGTGAGAGCCGCAGCCAGTTTCAGAATCGCGCGAGCTGCCTGCACAAGCTGCGCGCTGAGCTTGAGCGTCGCGGGCGTCCACCGCGCCGACGCGTAAAGACCAAGGTGCCTCAGCGCTCTCGCCAGCGCAGGCTCAACGACAAACACTTCAACGCCATTAAAAAGGCCAACCGTCGCAAACCGGGCGGGGAGGACTGATCTTCTCCATAAGTTGCGGTGAAATAGGGACTGTTTTGCGGCTGTAGCTGCATAAAC
>JAXKHW010000346.1:0-22884 GCA_036549635.1 Collinsella sp.
TACTTGGCGCCGATGGTGCCCATGTCCATGAGACAGACGGGCTTGGCGTCGCGGCCGAGTTCGTGGCGCATCTCCATGTAGCGGTCGAAGGCTTGCTGCACCACGGCGTCGTCGATTGTCACGTCGTCCAGGACGGTGCCGAAGGTGGTGTGGCGGCAGTGGTCGGACCAATAGGTGTCGATCACGCGGATCTCGGTGATGGTGGGGTCGCGATCCTCATCGCGGAAGTACTGCTGGCAGAAGGCGATGTCCGCCTCGTCCATGGCAAGGCCGCGCTCGGTGATAAAGGCGGCAAGGCCGGCCTCGTCGAGCTCGCGGAAACCGTCGAGCACTTCGACAGGCTGCGGCTCGGGTGTCTCAATGTGCAACGTCTCGGGCAGGTTGAGCGAGGCGATGCGCGCCTCGACGGGGTTCACCACGTAGTGCTTGATGGCCTCGATGGCGGCTTCGTCCAGAGCGCCCGAGATCATATAGACCTTGGCGGAGCGCACGGCGGGGCGCTCGCCCTGGCTGATGAGCTGCACGCACTCGCTGGCGGAGTCGGCGCGCTGGTCAAACTGGCCAGGAAGGAATTCGACGGCAAAGACGGCGCCATCGCTTGCGGGGAGCTCGTCGTAGGTCACATCGACCTGGGGCTCGCTAAAGACGGTCGGCACGCAGGAGCGGAAAAGCTCCTCGTCGATGCCCTCGACGTCGTAGCGGTTGATGATCCTCAGGGCCTCGATGCCCTTGATGCCGAGAATTTCGGTCAGCTCGCCCTTGAGCTGCTGAGCCTCGACGTCGAACCCGGGTTTCTTCTCCACGTAGATACGAGAGACCATTGGTTCCTGCCTTCCTGATCGGTTGGGCGTACGGTACGGTATGCGGCAGCGGTCGGTTTGCGGGGTCTGCCCTGCGGTCGCCTTGAGCCACATGTTTGTAAACCTCACTATGATACGACAGCTCGTGGCGCGTTGAGGACGGCGAGGGTGCTACAGTGAAGCGCAAACAAGAGAAAGGCATCACATGGCATTCGTTTCACTCGCCATCATCGCGCTCGTGGCCTTTGCAAGCCCCTTCATCGCCTCGGCGATTCCCGGAAAGCCCGTTCCCGAGACGGTCTTTTTGCTCGTGTTCGGCGCGGTGCTGGGCCCGCATATGCTCGGTCTTATCCATGTGGATGCCGAGGTCTCGCTGGTGTCCGAGCTGGGTCTGGCCTTTTTGTTCCTGCTTGCCGGCTTTGAGATCGACCCTAAGAACATTACGGGTGTGGAGGGGCGCTACGGCTTGGCGACGTGGGCCGTCACGTTTGGCATCGCCTGGCTTGCCGTGCGCTTTACGCCGTGGTTTTCGGTCAGCCATTTCGACGGTATCGCCGTGACGCTCGCCCTTACTTCCACGGCGCTCGGCACGCTTGTGCCCATCATGCGCGAGCGCTCGCTCACCGGCACGCGCGTTGGCGACTCGATTCTCGCGTATGGCACTTGGGGCGAGCTCGGTCCCGTGCTCGCCATGTCGGTGCTGCTGTCTGCCCGCACCGGCATCCAGACGCTCGTGATTCTTGGCCTGTTTGCTGTGGTCTGCGTGCTGCTGGCCGTGGTCCCAAGTCGTTCCAGGCGCGTCGGCAGCCGCTTCTTTGCGTTTGTCGAGGAACGCGCCGATACCACGTCGCAGACCTTCGTGCGCCTGACGGTGCTCATCTTGGTCACGCTCGTGGCGTTCTCGGCCGTCTTTGATCTCGACATCGTGTTGGGTTCTTTTGCCGCCGGCTTTGTCCTGCGCTATATCATCCCCGAGGGCAACCATACGCTCGAGACCAAGCTCGACGGCCTGGCCTACGGCTTTTTGATTCCGGTGTTCTTTACCGTATCGGGCGCAAAGATCGACCTGACGGCCGTGGCGTCGCGTCCAGGCTTGCTCGCGGGCTTTATCGTGGCGTTGCTGATTATTCGCGCCGTGCCCATCCTCATCTCTATGGGTATTTGTCCTGCGACGCGCGATGTGTCGGCGTATGGCCGCATTACCGTGGCGCTCTACTGCACCACGGCGCTGCCGATCATCGTTGCCGTGACGAGCGTTGCCGTCAACGCGGGCGCGCTGTCGCAAGATATTGCGTCGGTCATGGTTGCCGCCGGTGCCATCACGGTGTTCTTGATGCCATTGCTCGCGCAGCTCTTCTACCGCGTGGTCGACGCCGCGCCGGTCGCCGCCGTGGCAGAAGTCGCCGAGCATCCATCCGATGCGCTCGACATCCTGCGTGCCCATCATGATTTGGCGAGCCTGCTCGCACGCGAGCACGAGCTACTGACCTCGCATGGTCATGGTCGCGTATTCGAGGGCCTGCCTACGCTCGATACGATTGCCGAGCGTCTTTCCGCCGAGGCGGCGAGCGGCCACATCGATGCCCGCATCGTGGACGCGGCGCGTCTTCTTGCCGATAAGACCTATGGTGATGAGGTTGACCCGTCCGAGCTGACTCCGCGTGAGCGCCGCCGCCTTGAGCGCGCCAAGCTCGCCGTACACGAATACCGCCGCCGCATGCTGGAGCTCTATGCGCGCGATGAAGCCCAGGACGACGACGGTAAGTAGTAAGGAATACCGGGATACGGGTTCCGTCCAAATAATAGAAGGCGCGCTGCCTGCGGTTGATGCAGACAGCGCGCCTTTTGCGTTGGGCCTCGTTGAGGTTCGAAGTCGTGGCTTGCGACCTTTAGGAGCGGGCGGCTCCGTCGACGGGGAGCACGGCGCCCGTGACATAGGATGACATGTCGCTCGCTAGGAAAACAAAGGCGTTGGCGACGTCCTCGGGCTCGCCCATGCGGCCGAGCGGAATAGTGGCGATGATGGGCTTAATAACCTCTTCGGGCAGGTTGGCGACCATGTCGGTCTTAGTCACGCCAGGGGCAACGGCGTTGACGCGGATGCCCATGGGGGCGAGCTCGCGCGAGAGCGACTGGACCATGCCGTTGACGGCAAACTTGGACGTGGGGTAACCGACGCCGGAGGGCTGGCCGTACTTGGCGACCATCGAGCTCGTGGTAGTGATGGTGCCGCCGTGACCGGCCTCGGTCATAATCTTGGCGGCCGCCTGGTGACCGTTAAAGACAGCGACGACGTTGAGGTCCATGACTTTGGCGAACTCCTCGGCCGTGTAGTCCAAAAGGGGTGAGCGCTGGGAGATTCCGGCATTGTTGACGACCGTATCGAGACCGCCCATATCGGCTGCAGCCTGGGTAAAGGCCTCGGTCACGGCTTCGAGTGAGGTGAGGTCGCAGGAGCGACCCCAGACCTTGGCGTCGGGATAGACGGCTGTCAGCTTCTCAACGGCCGCATCGGCGGTCTCCTGACGCGAGCCAAAGACGGTGACGGTGGCACCCTCCTCGATAAAGCGGCAGGCGATGGCATAGCCGATACCGCGCGTGCCTCCGGTGATGATTGCTTTCTTGCCCTCGAGCAACATGGTGCCTCCATTCTTCGGGGGTGGACGTACGCAGCACAGGATAGCGGCGGACAAAAGCAAACATGTCTGCTTATCGGTGAGCGGTATCCCTGGTTGACACCGAACGGTCAAATTGTTCAAACGCGGATCGCGTCAATGCGCCCCGAGCGTGCAAATAAAAGGGCTCCCGTCCAAGACCAGACGGGAGCCCTTCGAGCAAATGCGTTGTGGGGTGTAAACCGAACTAGTTGGCCATGACGCCTTCGGTCCAGGCCCCGACGTCCTCGATGCGCAGGACGTTGGCGACCTCGGCCACGCAGTCGACGCTGGCAAGCTCGGCGGCGGCAGCCTGGACGTCCTTCTCGAGTGCGCAGTGCGTCAGGAAGATGACCGAGCAGGCATCGCTGACGCCCGACTTGCCGTCCTCGACCTGGTTGATGAGCGAGATCGAGATGTTGTGCTTGGCAAAGATGTCGACCGTCTCGGACAGGGCGCCCACGCGGTCGGCGACCTTCAGGCGCACATAGTACTTGGTCTGGAGCTCGTCCATGGGCTTAAAGGCGAGGTTGTGGCCATAGGGCTCAATCTCGGGCAGCGGAGCCACGCCGCGGCTGATCTGCTCGGAGAGCGACAGGATGTCGCCCACGACGGCGCTTGCGGTGGGGAAGGAGCCTGCGCCGGCACCGTAGAACATGGTCTCGCCCACGGCGTCGCCTACCACGTAGACGGCGTTCATGGCGCCGTTGACCTTGGCAAGCATGTGGTCGGCGGGAATCAACGTGGGATGCACGCGGACGTCGACGCCGGCGTCGGTGTTGCGTGCGATGCCCAGCAGCTTGATGGTGTAGCCGAGCTCGCGGGCCTGGGCAATGTCCTCGGCGCCGATGGTGCGGATACCCTGCTGGTAGACATCGTCGGTGGTCACGCGGGTGCCAAAGCCGATGGAGGCGAGGATCGCTGTCTTGCTGGCGGCATCGAAGCCGTCGACGTCGGCGGACGGGTCGGCCTCGGCATAGCCCTTGGCCTGTGCGTCGGCGAGCACGTCGGCATAATCGGCGCCCTCGGCGTCCATGCGCGACAGGATGTAGTTGGTGGTGCCGTTGAGAATGCCGGCGATGGTCAGGATCTTGTTGCCCACCAGGTCGTGCTCGAGCGTGCTCACGATGGGGATGCCGCCGCCGCAGCTGGCCTCGCACTTAATCTGCAC
This sequence comes from Collinsella sp., assembly GCA_036549635.1. Lineage (GTDB taxonomy): Bacteria > Actinomycetota > Coriobacteriia > Coriobacteriales > Coriobacteriaceae > Collinsella. The sequence goes on from JAXKHW010000346.1 coordinate 4,626, forward strand.
GCCGCACGCGCGTGCCTTCTCGGCGAGCGTTTCGACATGACGGCCCAGCAGGGCCTTGTTGGCAGAGACGACGTGCTTGCCGTTCTCGAAGGCGGTGGTGAAGATTTCGGTCGCGGGGTGCTCGCCGCCGATGAGCTCGACGACGATATCGACGGCGGGGTCGGTGACGACGTCGTGCCAGTCGCTCGTAAAGGCCTCGCGCTCAATACCGGCGGCTTCGGCCTGCTCCCAGGCAAGCGCGCAGGCGCGGCTCAGCTTAAGGTCGATGCCGTAGGCGGCCAGGTACTCATCGTGGTGGCTCTTGATCAGACGGGCCACGCCGCCGCCGACGGTTCCCAGACCGATCAGACCGACGTTCACGGTGCGCAGGGGTTCGCTCATAGATAGCTCCTTCGTGCATCTTATGGATGGATTAACCGCTTAAAGGTTGAGTGCATTCTAGCGTGAACCGAGGGCGTGTGCTCGCCAGGCAACAGGAGTCGCACAAAACGGCACCCCCGAAACGCTGCGGAAATATTGGAAACATGCTCGCTACAAACGAAACTCCGTAACAAACTGTCAACGTTTGCGCCATAAGGTTTGCCCCGTACCGCAAGACGGCCGCGCTGCGGCCAGCGAAAAGGGGGACACCATGTTCAACATCAACAGCACGCTCAGCCGTAGGAACTTTCTCGCCGGCGCCGCGGCGCTCGGCAGCACCGCCGCGGTCGCCGGTTGTTCGTCGGGTGGCTCGGACGGCGGCTCCGCCGATGACGGCAAGACCTTCAAGATCGGCGTTATCGGCCCTCTGACCGGCGCCGCGGCAACCTATGGCGTCTCGGCCGAGAAGGGCGCCAAGCTTGCCGCCAAGGATTTCTCGAACAAGGACCTCAAGCTCTCGCTTAAGTCCGAGGACGATGTCGCCGACGGCGAGAAGGCCATCAACGCCTTCAATACCTTGTGCGACTGGGGCATGCAGGCGCTCGTCGGCCCCGTCACCACCGGTGCTGCCGTCTCCGTCTCGGGCGAGATTGCCGACGATATGCTCATGGTTACGCCCTCGGCTTCGTCGCTCGACGTCACCAAGGACAAGACCACGGTCTTCCAGGTTTGCTTCACCGATCCCACCATGGGCGCCAGCGCCGCGAAGTTCTTGGCCGAGAAGTATGCGGACGCCAAGATCGCCCTGTTCTACAACTCCGGCGATACGTACAGCTCGGGCGTTGCCGATGCCTTTGCCGAGCAGGCCAAGGCATCCAAGCTCGACATCGTCGATACCGAGACCTTTAAGGACGACTCCTCCACGAGCTTTACCAACCAGCTGACCAAGGCCAAGCAGGCCGGCGCCACCATGATCTTTGCGCCGATCTACTACACGCCGGCGTCCGTCCTGCTCAAGAACGCCAAGGACATGGGCTACGACATGACCCTCATGGGTACCGACGGCATGGACGGCCTGCTCTCCGTTGAGGGCTTCGACACCTCTCTTGCCGAGGGCGTACTGCTCATGACCCCGTTTTCGGCTGACGATGAGAAGAACGCCGACTTTGTCAAGGCATATAAGGACGCCTACGACGAGACGCCCAACCAGTTTGCCGCCGATGCTTATGACTGCGTCCACGCGATTGTCGAGGCCATCGATAAGGCAGACATTGACATTACGGCCGACGGCGCCGACATTGCCGGCGACCTTGCCAAGGCCATGCGCAAGATCAAGATCGAGGGCCTGACGGGCGAGTTGACGTGGAACGACAAGGGCCAGGTTGAAAAGCCCGCTACGGCCTATGTGATTCAGGACGGCAAGTACATCGCCGCCTAGGTGCGTACAAAACGCGACCGGTGAGGGTGTTTTAATCAGGGCAGGGGCGCTTGTAACAGAATGGAAATATTACTTTCACACAATAAAGTGGCTAAACTGCATAAATCGATAGAAATACGCATAATTATGGATAAATGGACAAAACAAAAGAAAAGTTGAAATAATCGTCACTTTTCTCAACTAAAGCGTCTACTATTTTGCGAACGCCGAACACGGCGAAGGATGGCCTGTCGGGTAACCGAAACCCGACGAGATTTGAGAGGAGAGCCGCATGTCGAGCCTCACCGGTAAGTCATTGAACCCTGTTATGAATCGCAGGAGCGTTATCGCGAGCGCAGCAGGTCTGGGGGCGATGTCCATTCTAGCTGGCTGCTCCTCCAACGGCGGCGACAGCGGTTCCGCGTCGGGCGACGCTTCGTTTAAGATTGGCACCATCGGCCCGCTGACCGGCGCCAACGCGTCCTACGGCAAGTCCGTTACACAGGCTGTCGAGCTTGGCTGCAAGGATTTCTCGACTAAGGAGCTGCCGCTTGTCAGCAAGGCCGAGGACGACCAGGCCGATGGCGAGAAGGCCGTCAACGCCTTCAACACCCTGCTCGACTGGGGCATGCAGGCCCTCGTCGGTCCGACCACCACGGGTGCGTCGGTCGCCGTTGCCGCAGAGTGCGGTAACGACCCCAAGACGTTCATGATCACCCCGTCCGCGTCCTCCGAGGACGTCACCGACGGCAAGGATTGCGTCTTCCAGGTTTGCTTCACCGACCCCAACCAGGGTGTCAACGCTGCCAAGTTCCTGGCAGAGAAATATGCGGACGAGAAGTTCGTGCTGTTCTATAACTCCGGCGACGCCTATTCTTCGGGCATCGCAGATTCCTTTAAGGCCCAGGCCGCTAAGTCCAAGCTCGAGATTGTCGACGAGGAGACCTTTAAGGACGACTCCGCCACGAGCTTTACCAACCAGCTGACCAAGGCCAAGCAGGCAGGCGCCACCATGATCTTTGCGCCGATCTACTACACGCCGGCGTCCGTCCTGCTCAAGAACGCCAAGGACATGGGCTACGACGTCAAGATGATGGGCTGCGACGGCATGGACGGCATCCTGGGCGTTGAGGGCTTCGACACCTCTCTTGCCGAGGGTCTGCTGCTCATGACCCCGTTCTCCGCCGACGACGAGAAGAACGCCGACTTCGTCAACGCTTACAAAGATAAGTACGGCGATACCCCCGACCAGTTTGCCGCCGACGCCTACGACGGCGTGCATGCGGTGGTCGAGGCTCTCAAGGAGGCCGGCCTGGGTGTCGACGCCGACCCCACTGAGGTTGCCGAGAAGCTTCCCGAGGCTATGCGCAACATTACTGTTGACGGTCTGACTGGCAAGCTCTCCTGGAACGACAAGGGCCAGGTCCAGAAGGACCCGACGGCGTACGTCATTACCGACGGCAAGTACGTACAGGCCTAATAGGCCGCCTTACATAGAGCGGTTTTGATCCCAAGCAGGGGAGGTTTTGGCCTTCCCTGCTTGCTTGGTATCTAGGGACGATGTAACGTCCCTGTTTCATACATCAACTGGAAACCTATTCGAAAGGGGGATGTGGAACATGACGGTCTTTATCCAATACCTGGTCAACGGCCTGTCCATGGGCAGCGTCTACGCCATCATCGCGTTGGGCTACACCATGGTCTACGGTATCGCCAAGATGCTGAACTTCGCTCACGGCGACGTCATCATGGTCGGTGCCTATGTCTCGTTCTGCGCCACGTCGTATCTCGGCCTCCCGGGCTGGGCATCTGTAGTTCTCTCTTGTGTGGCCTGCACGGTTCTCGGTGTTCTCATCGAGGGTCTGGCCTATAAGCCGCTGCGCCAAGCAGGCCCTCTGGCCGTTCTGATCACGGCCATTGGCGTGTCTTACTTCCTGCAGAACGCCGCGCAGCTTCTGTGGGGCGCCACGCCCAAGAACTTCACTTCGCTCGTCACCTTCCAGGTGCCGGAGTTCTTGGCCAAGTTCAACGTAAGCGCCGTCTCGCTCGTCACCATCGTCGCCTGCCTGGTTATCATGGCCGGCCTGATGTTCTTTACAGGTAAGACCAAGATGGGCAAAGCCATGCGCGCCGTGTCCGAGGACAAAGCCGCCGCTCAGCTCATGGGCATCAACGTCAACCGTACCATCTCGATGACGTTTGCCATCGGCTCTGCCCTTGCCGCCATCGCCGGCGTGCTGCTGTGCTCTTACTCGCCGGTGCTGCAGCCCACGACGGGTGCCATGCCTGGCATCAAGGCCTTCGACGCCGCCGTCTTCGGTGGCATCGGCTCCATCCCCGGCGCCTTTGTCGGCGGCATTCTCATCGGCATCATCGAAGCGATGGCGCAGGCCTACATTTCCACGAGCCTTGCCAACTCCATCGTCTTTGGTGTTCTGATCATCGTCCTGCTCGTCAAGCCTGCCGGCCTCTTGGGCAAGTACGTCCCCGAGAAGGTGTAGGTGAGCGATATGAAGTTTCTTAAAGACAAGCAGACGCGTCACGATTTTGTCACGTACGCCATGTGCATCGTGGCATTCGCCATCGTGTTCTTTATGCAGTCCAACCATATGATCCCGCGCATGATCGCCGGCCAGTTGGTTCCCATTACGGCCTACATCGTCATGGCCATCTCCCTTAACCTCGTCGTCGGCATCGCGGGCGACTTGTCGCTGGGCCACGCGGGCTTTATGAGCGTCGGCGCCTATACGGGCATCGTTACCGCTGTCGCGCTGGAGAGCGCCGTTCCCTCCGATCCGGTGCGCCTTATCATCAGCATTGTGGTCGGCGCTATCGCCGCTGCCATCTTGGGCTTCTTGATTGGTATCCCGGTCCTGCGCCTGAGCGGCGACTATCTGGCCATCGTGACCCTGGCTTTTGGCGAGATCATCAAAGAGATCGTCACCTGCCTCATTGTGGGCGTCGACTCCCGCGGCCTGCACGTGATCTTTAACATCACGGGTAACTCTACGATCGACGACCTGCACCTGCTCGAGGACGGCACCGCCATCATCAAGGGCGCCCAGGGCGCCTCGGGCGTGTCGACGTACTCGACCTTCCTCGCCGGTGCCATCCTGGTCATGGTCGCACTCGTGATCGTGCTCAACCTGGTTCGCAGCCGTACCGGCCGTGCCATTATGGCCGTGCGCGATAACAAGATTGCAGCCGAGTCCGTAGGCATCTCCGTCACCGAGTACCGCATGATCGCCTTCGTGGTTTCCGCTGCCCTCGCCGGTGCTGCCGGAGCCCTCTTCGGCGGTAACTTCTCGCAGCTCTCCGCCACCAAGTTCGACTTCAACACGTCCATCCTCATCCTGGTGTTCGTGGTCCTGGGCGGTCTGGGCAATATGCGCGGCTCCGTCATCGCGGCGGCGCTGCTCACGGTGCTTCCCGAGCTGCTCCGCCAGTTCTCGGACTACCGCATGCTCATCTACGCCATCGTGCTGATCCTGGTCATGATCTTTACCAACAACCCGCAGCTCAAGGCGTTCTTCGTTCGCGTCAAGGACCGCTTTGCTCCCAAGAAGGAGGTGGCAGCCGATGCCCAGTAAATTTGAGTTCAACAAGGGCAAGATGGTCCCGTATCCTTCTGGCGCCATCGTTCCCGATCGCGACCTGGGCGAGCGCCCGGCACTCGAGTGCATCCACCTGGGCATTGAGTTTGGCGGCCTTAAGGCAGTAGACGACTTTAGCCTGACCATCGGCAAGACTGAGATCGCCGGTCTGATCGGTCCCAACGGTGCCGGTAAGACCACGGTCTTCAACCTGCTCACCAAGGTGTATCAGCCCACGCACGGCACCATCCTGCTCGATGGCGAGGACACCTCGGGCAAGTCGGTCTATCAGGTCAACCGCATGGGTATTGCCCGTACATTCCAGAACATTCGCCTGTTCAACACCATGACGGTGGAGGATAACGTTAAGGTCGGCCTGCATAACCAGGAGCGTTACTCCGGCTTTGAGGGCGTGCTGCGCCTGCCGACGTATTGGAAGCACGAGAAGGCCGCCCATGAGCGCGCCATGGAGCTGCTGTCCATCTTTGATATGGAGCACCTGGCAAACGAGCAGGCTGGCTCGCTGCCTTATGGCGCCCAGCGTCGTCTGGAGATCGTCCGCGCGCTTGCCACCAACCCCAAACTGCTGCTGCTCGACGAGCCTGCCGCCGGCATGAACCCGTCCGAGACCGCGGAACTCATGGAGAACATCGTTAAGATTCGCGACACCTTCGGTATCGCCATCATGCTTATCGAGCACGACATGTCGCTCGTCATGAACATCTGCGAGGGTATCTGCGTGCTCAACTTTGGTAAGGTCATCGCCAAGGGCACGGCAGAGGAAATTCAGAACAACGACGCCGTTATCGAGGCATATCTGGGCAAGCAGGATAAGGGGGAGAACTAAATGGCAGAGCCGATGCTTTCCGTCTACAACATCAACGTCTGGTACGGCGCTATCCACGCCATCAAGGACATCTCCTTTAACGTCAACGAGGGCGAGATCGTTGCTCTGATCGGTGCGAACGGTGCCGGCAAGTCCACGACGCTTAAAACCGTCTCGGGCCTGCTGCGTTCCAAGACCGGCTCCATCAAGTTTATGGGCGAGGACATTACTCATACGCCCGCCGACAAACTGGTTGGTAAGGGCCTGGCTCAGGTGCCCGAGGGCCGTCGCGCCTTTTTGCAGATGACGGTCGAGGAGAACCTGGAAATGGGTGCCTATACGCAGCCCAAGTCCACGGTTGCTCCGGGCTTTGAGCGTGTCTACGAGCAGTTCCCGCGCCTTAAGGAGCGCCGTCGCCAGGTCGCCGGCACCCTTTCGGGCGGCGAGCAGCAGATGCTCGTTATGGGCCGCGCCCTTATGAGCAACCCCAAGCTGCTCATGCTCGACGAGCCTTCCATGGGCCTGGCGCCGATTCTGATTGAGCAGATCTTCCAGATTGTCGAGGATCTGCATAAAGCCGGAACCACGGTGCTTCTGGTCGAGCAAAACGCACAGATGGCTCTTTCCATCGCCACACGCGGCTACGTGCTCGAGACCGGCAAGATCACCATGACCGGCACGGGCCAAGAGCTCCTGCACGACGATAACGTCCGCAAGGCCTATCTGGGTGGCTAGGAGGTTCCGCCGTTCTTCCGAACGGCGGAACAGTCGACGCTGCGCGGGCACCAGAGCGACAACTTGTCATTCAAAGAGGGCGGCATGACCAGAAGGTCTATGCCGCCCTCTTTTCATGCCAATTTGTTCGCTCTGGCGCCCGCCCGCTGTCGGTCCCCTGCCTGCGGCGTTACTTTGGTTCTGCCCCCTTTATGTTGCGGTGGAATAGGGACTAAATGGGAGCCTCAGAGGCCAAAACAGTCCCTATTCCACCGCAACTTCATGGGGGCGTGCGACAATGCCCATCGGAAAACGTTTGTCATCTGGGGGTCTATCTATGCTGTACGAGTTTTGTGCCGAGAACTTTGAGCGCGTGCCGGCGGCTATCGATGCCGGTGCTAAGCGCATCGAGTTGTGCGACAACCTTGCCGTCGGTGGTACCACGCCCTCGGCCGGCGTTATCAGCACTACGGTCAGCTATGCTCACGAGCATGACGCGCGAGTGATGTGCATGGTTCGCCCGCGTGGCGGTGACTTTCATTACAACCAGGACGAGCTGCGCATGATGGAGATGGACCTGGGCCTTGCCGTGAGCGCCGGCGCCGACGGCTTGGTCTTTGGCTGTTGCAAGCCTTGTGCCGGCGGATGGGCGCTCGACGAGCTTACGTTGGGCGCCCTCGTGATGGCCGCGGGCTGCGCGACCGAGGAGTGCAAGCGCGGACCCATCGATATTACCTTCCACATGGCGTTTGACCAGCTCTCGCCTGAGGCTCAGTTGGATGCCATTGACACGCTCGCCGACTGCGGCATCACGCGTATCCTGACGCATGGTGGTGCTGCCGGAACGCCGATCGAGGACAACCTGGAGCACCTGTCGCGTCTTATCGAGTATGCGGGCGACCGCCTGACCATTCTTCCCGGCGGCGGCATTTCTACGGCCAACCGCGATACCGTGGCGGTGGCATTGGGCGTCTCCGAGCTCCATGGCACCAAGATCGTGCCGCTCGAGGTGTAATTCGTGGCGCTGGTATTTGACGTTCAGCAGGCGAATGGTAAGCCCGACGACAATCGTCGTCCCGGCACCGCGTGCCCCTTTTGCGATACCGAGGAGCTCGCCAATATCATCCGGCACGATGGTGACTGTATCTGGCTCGAGAATAAGTTCAAGACTCTGCGTGCCACTCGGCAAACCGTGCTGATCGAGTCGGCCGATCACGATGCCGACCTGACGACCTATGAGCCGGATGAACTCCACCATGTGATGAGGTTTGCCCTGGATTGCTGGCAGCAGATGATCGATTCACAGCAGTATCGAAGCGTGCTCATGTACAAGAACAAGGGTCCGCTCTCGGGCGGTAGCCTCGTTCATCCGCACATGCAGATTGTGGGTTTGGAGCAGGAAGACGGCTATGCTTCGCTGACTTCCGCCAATTTCGAAGGCATCAATGTCTGGCAACAGGGGAGAATCGCGGTCAACATCTCAACCGAACCGATCATGGGGTTCTTTGAGATCAACGTTTCAGCTCCGCAAGGAATCGCCGCCAGCGATGACATACGAGATCAAGCCGAGGCGGATCTCTTCGCCGATGCGATCCAGGTGGCTCTGCGCTATATCCTGAACGAGCACCACGGGGGTCGCGCAGATTCGTACAAATTGTTCTTCTATCACCTGGGCGGTCGGACCATTGCCAAGGCGCTGCCGCGTTGGGTGGTTTCGCCCTACTTTGTCGGCTATCGTTTGGCCCAGGTCAATGCCGAGACAACGCTCGATATCGATGCCGAGCGCCTGCGTGCGCATCTGGAAACGCTCGTATAGCAAGACTAACACCCGTGTAATGCGGGCAGTCTAGCGTGCCATGGCGTCGCGGCCGGCCTCGACCCGCTTGCGCTGGGCGGCGCGCTCCTCGCCGGTCAGACGCTCAAAGAGATGCCCGATAAGCGAGGCGAGTATCTGCTGAAACAGCGTTCCGCACATGACGGGAAACACGACTTCGCCTGGAAAGTACTGCGTGGCGATGACGGCGCCCGAAGAGATGTTACGCATGCCGCAGGTAAAGCACATGGTAGTCGTCTCGCTATATGGCAGATGCAGTGCACGGGCGACCAGAAAACCGACGACAAAGCCGCTGATGGCGAAGGTCAAAATAAAGAGGGCGACTTCCAGGCGCACTGCGTTCATGTGCAGCACGTACTCGCTCATGGCGGTGGAGTTGGAGGCGATAACGCCCATCATCATGAACTTGCAGGCGTGCGAGAGCGCGGGGGAGAGCTTCTCGTGTCCCCATCCACGCGTGAGCTCGTTGATCACGATACCGAGCACGGCGGGGATGGCGATCATAAAGGCCATGTCCTGCATCATGCTCGGCACATCGATCGAGACGGTGGCACCCAGCAAGAGCTTAAGCGTGAGCGGAATCGTCACAGGGGAGATAACCGAGGACGTCAGGATGATGGTGAGCGCGAGCGGGCCATTGCCGCCGAACATGCTAATCCACATAAAAGCAGTGACTGCCACGGGTACGCTGTACTCGAGCACGATACCGCAGACAAGGTTGGGGTTGGAGCCAAAGAACAGTGATCCCATGGCATAAGCTGCTATGGGAATAAGCAGCGCCGAGACGAGCAGCGCCAAAATCAAGTGCAGTGGACGGCGGAACACCTCAGCTACCTGGTGAAAGGTGTTGCTGAGCGCACCTTGGAACGTCATAAAGGCGAAAAGAGCGGGAACGATGGGCTTGAGTACGCCGATCTGCTGGGGAAAGAGCACGCCGAGCGTTACGCAAATCGGAACGATGACCTGCATATGCCCCGCGAGGAACTTTCCCAGTCCAACCCATTGCTTCATAGGCTCTTGTGACTCCCTTTGCTCGTGAACCCGTTTTGAATGGATATGCTAGACGCTCGCATGCGTCCGTGCGTCAGAAACGCTCGATTATTTCGAGGGTATTACCGGCATCGTTTACCGAAACCACGGCGTGCTGCGAGGTTCTGCGTCCGTGCCGCACGGTATAATAAATTCGTTCAACAGATCTGCCTGCCGAAGCGGGCATACACAGAGGACTCATCGCTATGAACCGTGAGAGGTATCGCGGCGACCTGCCCCTATCGGGGGTGGGCGCCTATGTCATCGCTTAAGACGACGCATCGCTGGGCGGTCGCTCAGCAAAATCCCGAGCTCGAAAAGGAGCTTTCGGCTGGTCTGGGCATACCCGGGCTGGTGGCGCGCATTATGGTTGCGCACGGCATTACATCCATCGAGGAAGGCCAGCTATTTTTGACGCCTTCGCTCGACCGTGATTGGGCCGATCCACTCATTATCCCGGGCATGTCGGTCGTTGCCGACCGCGTCGAGCGTGCTATTCGCAACCGCGAACGCATCGCCGTCTTTGGTGATTTCGACGTCGACGGTATTACATCGACCTGTCTGTTGACCGAGGCACTGCGCACGTTTGGCGCCGATGTTACGCCGTTTATTCCACATCGCTTTGACGAGGGCTACGGTCTTTCGCGCGCGGCGCTCGACCGCGTTAACGAGCTCGCTCGTCCCCAGCTGATCGTGACCGTCGATAACGGCATTGCCGCCAAAGAAGAGGTTTCCTATCTGGAGAGCCTGGGGATCGATTTGGTGGTCACGGACCATCACGAGCCCTCCGATCAGGTGCCGCAGGGCGTGCCCCTGACCGACCCTAAACTCGAGGATAAGGGCCCCTCGCGTGAACTTGCCGGTGCCGGTGTGGCGCTCAAGCTGGTGCAGGTTTTGGGCGAGCGTCTGGGCAAGCCGTCGTATTGGCGTTCGCTGATTGAGGTCGCGGCACTGGGTACCGTGTCCGACATGATGCCGCTCACGCCCGAGAATCGCGCACTGGTCGCCGAGGGCATCCAGCAGATGCGCGTGACGGCTCGTCCCGGTTACATCGCGCTTGCAGCGCTCGCCAAGGCCGATCTGGCTACCATTACGGCGGACGGTCTATCGTTCTCGCTCATTCCCCGCTTAAACGCCGCCGGCCGCATGGCCGATCCCAAGCTGGCGCTCGACCTGCTGCTTGCCCGCGATCCTATCGAGGCAAGTGCACTGGCGGCCGAGCTCGAGGAGATCAACCGTCAGCGTCGCGAGATTGAGGCGGAGCTCACGCGTGATGCCATGGCAAAGGTCGAGGAGACCTATGATGGCGGTCGCGCAATCGTCGTGGGTGGCGAGGGCTGGCACGAGGGCGTTAAAGGCATCGTGGCGAGCCGCCTTACCAACCGATATCACGTGCCGGCGTTGCTCTTCTCTATCGAGGACGGTATAGCACGTGGCTCGGGCCGCTCGGTGGGCAAGGTCAACCTGTTCGAAGCCGTCGAGCGCTGTTCCGACCTGCTGATTCGCCGCGGCGGGCATGCCGGTGCGGTGGGCGTGACCATCGAGGCGTCCAAGCTCGACGAGTTCCGTCGTCGCCTTTCCGCCGTGTTGTCCGAGCTTCCCGCCGAGGACTTTGAGGACACCGATGAGGTTGCCGCCACGGTCGACCTTTCCGAATTGAATATCGAGACCATCGAGCAGATTTCCCGCCTTGAGCCGTTTGGCCAGGGTAATAAGGTGCCGCTGCTGGCTGCCGAGGGCGTGACGATGTGTGATCGTGCCGTGGTGGGTAAGACCGGCGAGCATATGCGCTTCGTGGCGACGGATGGAGCCGCGAGTGTGCCTGCCATTATGTTCCGCGTACCGCAGATCGATAGGCTTATCAATTGCGACAGCGCCGTCGACTTGGTATTCGAGGCCGTTGCCGAGCATTGGCAAGGTCGCGTGAAGCCCAAGCTCATGATCAAGGATGTCTTGGTCCGCGATACCACGGCGCCCAGCGTTGACGACCCGGCATGTGAGCTTCGCCGCGGCGTACAACCGGCGGATTCTGGACTGCGTCTGGAGTCCCGCAAACGCCAAACGCTCGCCCAGCTTTCCTATACCGAGCTCACGCGCTCGCTCATTCACAGCTTTATCGGATCGAACCAGCCGCACCGCGCACAGGTCGAGGCGCTTGACGCCCTGGCCGACCACCAGAGCGTTTTGGCTGTTATGGGAACGGGTCGCGGCAAGTCTCTGATTTTCCATGTACATGCCGCACGCGAGGCGGTCCTTCGCGGGCGTGCGAGCATTTTTATCTATCCGCTGCGCGCGCTCGTTGCCGACCAGGCCTATCACCTTTCCTCGACGATGGCCGCGCTCGGCATTGGCGTAGGCGTGCTGACCGGCGAGACCGTGGAGGCGGCGCGCGATGACGTGTTTGCCGGCTTGGCTTCGGGCCGCACCGGCATCGTACTCACGACGCCCGAGTTCCTGTCCATTCACCGCGACCGCTTTGCGCGTTCGGGGCGTATCGGTTTTGTCGTTATCGATGAGGCGCACCATGCCGGTCTTGCCAAAGGCGGTGACCGCAGCGCCTATCTCGACATGCCCGATATCCTCAAAGACCTGGGCAATCCGGTCGTTATGGCGGCGACGGCCACCGCGACGGCTCCGGTCGTGGCGGAGCTTGCCCGCGTGCTGCCGATTACCCGTACGGTGGTCGACGAGACGGTGCGCGAGAACTTGCAGCTCGAGGATGACCGAGACCTTGCGAGCCGCGAAAATCGCCTGGTGTCGATCGTGGCGACGGGGGAGAAGACCGTTATCTATGTGAACTCGCGCGACCAGTCCGTGGCGCTTGCCAAGACGTTGCGCAAACGCGTGCCCGACTGTGCGACCCATATCGCGTTCTATAACGCCGGGCTTGCGCGCTCCGATCGCCGGCGCGTCGAGGAAGCCTTTAGAGATGGAAGCCTCAGCTGCATCGTTTCAACCTCGGCCTTCGGTGAGGGCGTCAACCTGCCCGATATCCGCCATGTCGTGCTCTACCACATGCCGTTTGGTGCAATTGAGTTTAACCAGATGAGTGGCCGTGCCGGCCGCGATGGACAGCCCGCCGTGATTCACCTGCTCTATTCGTCGCGTGACGCTCGTATTAATGAGCGCCTGCTCGATTGTTACGCGCCCGAGCGCGATGAGCTTGTCACGCTCTATCGAGCACTGCAGACCATGTGGCGCTCCAACCGTGGCAAGACGGGGGACGATTCATTCTGCGCAAGCGATATCGACATTGCGCAGATGTGCCTTGCCATCGATGCTCGCACGCCGGTCGACGAGCGCTCGGTGGAAAGTGGCCTGGGAATCTTCGAAGAGCTTGGTTTCTGTCGCGTTTCGGGGTTTGACGACACCCGTCGCATCGCGATGGCCGAAAACCCCGGCCGCGTGCAATTGAGCAGGTCGATTCGCTATTTGGAGGGCTTGCGCTCGCGCATGGAGTTCTCGGCTTTTCGGAGCTGGGCACTCAATTCGTGCGCTTCTGATATGCTAGCCAAAGTTAACCGCCCGATCGTTCCGCGGGCCTAGGGGAAGGGGACCTCGATGGATGCCGCAGCCCGTACCGCCCATGATTCCACTCTCCAGCCTTTTTCGGAGATGGAGCACTATAAGCATGCCGATGAGCTGCCGCCCGAGATTATGGCGGACAGCTACGACAAGCTGGAGCGCCTGTGTCTCAAATATATGAATGAGGACGACTTCTCTAAGGTGGAGCAGGCCTACTGCTTTGCCGCCGAGAAGCACTGCAACCAAAAGCGCCGCTCGGGCGAGATGTACATTAACCATCCCGTCGAGGTTGCCATCATTTTGGCCGATCTCAAAATGGACTGCGATGTGGTATGCGCCGCGCTGCTGCACGATACCGTCGAGGATACCGAGACTTCGCTTGCCGATGTTTCCGGCCTGTTTGGCGATACAGTGGCCGAACTCGTCGATGGCGTGACCAAGCTCACCAACATCGAAGTCGACAGCATGGACGAGAAGCAGGCCCTCACGCTGCGCAAGATGTTCCTCGCCATGTCCAAGGACATCCGCGTCATCATCGTTAAGCTTGCCGACCGCCTGCACAACATGCGTACCCTTGCAGCCCTGCGTGAGGACCGTCGCCTGTTTAAGGCTCGCGAGACCATGGACGTGTATGCGCCCTTGGCCGACCGTCTGGGCATGAGCTCCATTAAATGGGAGCTCGAGGACCTGTCCTTCTTCTACCTCGAGCCCGACGCCTACCAGCGCATCGCGCGCATGGTGGCGGAGTCGCGTGAGGTCCGTGAGCGTTATCTGGCCGAGACCATCAAGACGCTCACCGATGAGCTCAACCGCATTGGCCTGGAGGACTTCCAGATTAATGGCCGCTCCAAGCACTATTGGTCCATCTACCAAAAGATGAAGCGCAAGGGCAAGGAGTTCTCCGAGATCTACGACCTGGTGGCACTGCGCGTCATCACGCATTCGGTGCGCGATTGCTACTCCACGCTCGGCGCGGTGCATACGCTGTGGCACCCCATGCCCGGTCGCTTTAAAGACTATATCGCCATGCCCAAGGTCAATAACTACCAGTCGCTCCATACGACGGTTATCGGCCCCACGGCCCGCCCGCTCGAGATTCAGATTCGAACCTATGAGATGCATGAGCAGGCCGAGTACGGTATTGCCGCCCACTGGCTCTATAAGAAGTCGGGCGGATCGTCTGCGTCTAAGACCAATGATGCCCAGCGTCTGGACGACCAGATTAACTGGCTCAAGCACTCACTCGACTGGGCGGCGTCTGACGAGATCACCGATGCCAAGGAATACCTGCACTCGCTGAAGGTCGACTTGTTTGACCAGGAGATTTTTGTCTTTACGCCCAAGGGCGAAGTCATGGCACTTCGTGCCGGCTCCACGCCGCTCGACTTTGCCTACGCCGTTCACACCGAGGTGGGCAACCACTGCGTCGGCGCTAAGATCAACGGTGCGGTGGCCCCGCTCACGCACGAGATCAAGACGGGCGACCGTGTCGAGATCCTGACCAACAAGAGTTCCAAGCCGTCGCGTGATTGGCTCAAGATCGTTAAGACACCTTCCGCCAAGTCAAAGATCCGCCGTTACTTCGCCGCCGCGACCAAAGACGATGACGCTGCTGCCGGCCGCGATATACTGGCCAAGGACCTGCGCAAGCGCGGGTATGGCATCTCTACGCCGCGATCCACGCGTGCGCTCAACGCCGTGGCGGAGCAGTTTAACTTCAAGCAGCTCGAGGACCTGTTTGCCGCCGTCGGCGCCGGCAAGGTTGCCCCGCGCGCTGTGGGCAATAAGGTCGAGCAAATCTTGGACCCCAAGCCCGAGGAACAGCTCACCAAGGCCGAGGCTATCGCCGAGGTCGTGAAGCAGCCCGCTCGCGGCTCCAACCGCAAGCCGCAAAAGCGCGGCAAGAGCGCCAGTAACGGCATTATCGTCAAGGGCGAGAGCAACAGCGGACTGCTGGTCCGTCTGGCGCATTGCTGCAATCCGGTGACGGGCGACGATATCGTCGGCTTCATCACGCGCGGCCGTGGCGTTTCGGTGCATCGCGCCAACTGCCCCAACGTCAAGGGCCTTATGGAGCATCCCGAGCGCATGATCGAAGTGGAGTGGGACGGCGCTGCCGACACCCTCTTCCAGGTCGAGATCGTGGTCGAGTGCCTGGACCGCATGGGCCTGCTCAAGGATGTCACTATCGCCATTGGCGATGCGGGCGGCAATATCCTTTCTGCCGCCACGTCGACCAACCGCGAGGGTATTGCAACTCTGCGCTTTATGGTCGAGATTTCGGACGCGAGCGGCCTGGATCCGCTGCTGGCCTCTATCAGCAGCGTTGACTCAGTCTACGACGCGCGCCGCCTGATGCCCGGCGAGGGCGGAGCCCAGCTTAAGCGCCGCGTTTAGTCGCGACGAATGTGTCACATTATCGATATTCGCTACACTCGAGGCATCATTTGATGCCTCGAGTTCTATAGAGAGGAGAGGGGCATGAGCGCTGTGTCCTTGGATTTAACTCCCAAGGGAGCGGTCGAGATCGAGACGCTCGTAAACGGTCCCATTCAGACCAATAGCTATGCTGTTATTTCGGACAATGAGTGCGTGGTTATCGACCCCGCATGGGAAGGCGAGCGTTTGGTGGAGCATATTCGAGCCGAGCATCCCAGCGTCCGCGTGCTTGGCGCCGTATGCACTCATGGCCATGCCGATCATGTTGGTGGTGTTGCCGGCGTGCGAACCACCGTTGGCGAAGGCTGCCAGTATGAGCTGTGTGCAAAGGATGTGGCGGTGCCGCATGCGAATATCGAGGAACAGCGAGCTATGTGGGGCATCGAGACGCCCGACCCCGGGGAGCCGACGCGCCTGCTCGCCGAGGGCGATACAATCGAGGTGGGCGATATCTGCCTGCAGGTGATCGAGACGCCAGGGCATACGCCGGGCGGCATTGTCTTGTTCGCCGCCACCGAGCAGGGAAGCATCGCCTTTGTTGGCGACACGCTGTTCCCGGGTAGCCACGGCCGCACCGATCTTGCCGGTGGCGACGAGACGGCGATTCTGTGCTCGCTCTCCAAGCTCGCCCGGCTTCTCCCGCCCGATACCGTTTGCCTAACCGGCCATGGCGATTCGACCACCATGGCACGCGAACTCATGCAGAACCCTTTCATGTAGGTGTAGCTTTATCGTCAGCTTCTGAAGCACGAGAAGCGTCCAAACGTCAAGCTATTTTTCCCCAACGGGTCGATTCCGTAGGGCAAACGGTCAAAAAAAGTCTGTTTGGACGATATTCGTGAACAAACGAACGTTTATGCTCGGGTGCGCCGTGGTAAAATCTCAGGCGTTATCGGAGCAACCTTACAGGAGGTTTCTTTTATGCTCGTCAACGCAGCAGACATGCTCAAGAAGGCCGAGGCCGGCAAGTACGGTCTCGGTGCCTTCAACACCAACAACCTCGAGTGGACCCTGGCTATTCTCCAGGCCGCCGAGGAGGCCAAGTCTCCGCTGATCCTTCAGTGCACCGCTGGTGCCGCTAAGTGGATGGGCGGTTTCAAGGTCTGCGCCGACATGGTCAAGGCTGCCGTCGAGGCCACGGGCGTTACCGTTCCCGTCGCCCTTCACCTCGATCACGGTTCTTACGAGGACTGCTTCAAGTGCATCGAGGCCGGCTTCACGTCCATCATGTATGACGGCTCTCACGAGGAGACCTTCCAGCTTAACCTCGACCGTACCAAGGAGCTCGTTGAGCTTGCCCACTCCAAGGGCATGTCCATCGAGGCCGAGGTCGGCGGCATCGGCGGCACCGAGGACGGCGTGACCTCCAGCGGCGAGCTCGCTGATCCTGCTGAGTGCAAGCAGATTGCTGACCTGGGCGTCGACTTCCTCGCCTGCGGCATCGGCAACATCCACGGCGTGTATCCCGCCGACTGGGCTGGCCTTTCCTTCGAGCGTCTGGGCGAGATCAAGGCTCAGACCGGCGACCTGCCCCTCGTTCTGCACGGTGGTACCGGCATCCCCGAGGATCAGATCAAGAAGGCCATTTCCCTGGGCATCTCCAAGATCAACGTCAACACCGACCTGCAGCTCGTCTTCGCCAAGGGCGTTCGTGAGTACATCGAGGCTGGCAAGGATCAGCAGGGCAAGGGCTTTGACCCCCGCAAGCTCCTCAAGCCTGGTCGCGACAACATCGTTGCCCGCACCAAGGAGCTCATGGAGGAGTTTGGCTCCGTCAACAAGGCGTAAGCGTCGCTAAACTACCCGCCGGAAGCCCCGTCCCCCTACACTGTTTCCTTTGCGCTCACCTGGCTTCGCCAGAAGTCGCGCCAAGGAAACAGTTCCGGGGGACGGGGCTTCCTTTGTTTAACGCCGCAGGGTTACTGGGCTGAATTATTTATTTGACTACCGTTCGGCGGTGTTGATGGCTCCTTTGTTGGGGGCTTTCTTTTTATCTCGGTACAATGGGCTTCAAGGGTTCTAGTGACTTGGAGTTTTGGTATGGCTGTAATTAACGTGTCGCCTGCTGATGGGAAGGTTATTGCCGAGGGGCCGGTTGGGTGCTTGGTTGATGTTTGCTGTGATGACTTTCGCCATCTCGATATTGGACTGCCGCCCGAGATCCTGCGTTTAAAGGATGCGGGGTATCTTTCGCAGGCTATTGAGGCTTGCGACCGCCTACTTGCCCAAAATCCCGATCCCTCGCTTGCTGCCTGCGTTCGTGCCGAGCGGTATCGCATGATCGAGACGCCGCTTCATTTTTCGGTGTCGCGCGATCGAGCTATTGCGATGATTCGCGAGGAGTGGCCTGAGTTTACCGAGGAGCAGTTTAACGATCTGATTGACCGTAAGCGTATTGACTGGCGCTTTATCGACGGGGAGCTGTTCGTTCTCGACAACTTCCTCGATTCGCTTCGCGTATATCCCAAAGAGGTTCCCGGCATGCGTCCCGATCCTACGGACGGAATTGCACTGCGCAACGA
>JAXKHW010000347.1:0-1970 GCA_036549635.1 Collinsella sp.
GCAGATACTCGGCAAAAACAGCGAAATCGTGCTGCACGATTTCTCGGATCCCGACCACGCCATCGTCGATATTCGCAACGGCATCGTGAGCGGCCGCAAGGTCGGCGGTCCCGCCACCGATCTGGCACTCAAGATCATGCACGACGCCAAGTATCGCGACCTGCCGTTTATTACGGGCTACGAGGGGCGCGGTGCCGGCGGCAAGACGTTGGAGTCGGCGACGTACTTTATCCGCGAGAATGACGAGATCGTCGGTATGCTCTGCGTCAACACCGACCTCTCGACCGTACGCTCCATCAACGCCATGGCGCAGCAGCTCATGGCGTGCTTCGACGCGGCGCCGACGCGCACGGAGCCCGCCCCTATCGAGGTCGAAAGCCTTTCGGAGTCTACACAGGAGCTCATCGACCGCAGCATTGCCGAGTTGCTGAGCGCGCGCGGGCTGGATGTAGCGTCGCTTGGTCAGAGCGACCGCGTGGACGTCATTCGCCACCTCAACGGTAACGGGGTGTTCATGCTCAAGGGCGCCGTGGCCTGCGCCGCCACCGCGCTGGGCATCTCGGAGCCCAGCGTCTACCGCTACCTGCAAAAAGTTCGCAAGGAGGGCTAACGAGCAAAATGGAGCGCGGCTCCACAAGCGATCCGTCACTTAACAAAAGACCCTGCAGCTCACACGCGCTGCAGGGTCTTTTTGCATGTCATGTTTAGTTGTTGCCAACGCCTTAGAGAGCGGCGACGACCTCGATCTCGACCAGACCGCCAGCCGGAAGGGCGGCAACCTGGAAAGCGCTGCGCGCGGGGAACGGGGCCTCGAACTTGGAGGCGTAGATCTCGTTCACGGCAGCGAAGTCGGCAATGTCGGCCAGGTAGACCGTGGTCTTGACGACATCGGCAAACGTAGCGCCGGCGGCAGTCAGCAGGGCCTCGACGTTAGCAAGGGACTGCTTGGCCTGGGCCTCGACGCCCTCGGGCATCTTGCCAGTTGTGGGGTCGATGCCCAGCTGGCCGGACAGGAACACCATGTTGCCGGTCTGGATACCGGGGGAATACGGTCCGATGGCTGCGGGTGCGTTATCGGAAGACACGACGGTCTTGCTCATGTTTTTCTCCTTACGATCAGATAGAGAGCGTGAGCGCGGCGTTCGCACCGGGAGGCACAATTCGGTCTGAACACCGCGCTTGATTTGGGATAGTACTCAAGGTTTCTGTTTGATGCAAGAATATTATCAGCTGGAGAGAATATTTTATCGCCCAACGGCGCCCGTTGGCAGCTGAACGGTTCTCCACGGGGTCAGCCAGCCTAAGCTGCTGAAGACTTTATCCCGCTTGGAGCACGGGCATCGCCTGCCGCAACGGCACCACTATACTTTTGAATATCTGAGCATTTTGAAAGGCAGGATATGACCGCAACCGCCAGTCGAACCACCAACCGCAGACCCGAGCTCTTGGCCCCCGCCGGAGGCCCGGAGCCCTTTGCCGCCGCACTCGCTGCCGGGGCAGACGCCATCTACTGCGGCATGGGAAGCTTCAACGCCCGCCGCAAGGCCACCAACTTTACCGACGAGGCCTTTGAGCAAGCCTGCCGCGCCGCGCATCTAGCCGGGTCGCGCGTCTACGTCACGGTAAACATCGTCATCAAGCAGTCTGAGATGGGCGATGCGCTGCAACTCATCCATCGCTGCTCCACGCTGGGCGCTGACGCCTTCATCATCCAGGACTGGGGCCTGTTCTTTGAGGTCAAACGCACCATGCCCGGCATCGAGACGCATATCTCGACCCAAGCGAACATCCACGATGACCGTGGGACTATCTGGTGCCGCGAGCAGGGCGCCGACCGCGTGACCCTCTCGCGCGAGCTCTCCATCGACGAAATCGCCGCCATTCACGACGCCGCGCCCGATGTGGACCTTGAGGTCTTCAGCCATGGCGCCATCTGCTTTTGCTACTCGGGCCGGTGCCTGCTGTCGAGC
>JAXKHW010000348.1:0-2009 GCA_036549635.1 Collinsella sp.
AATCGGTTGAGGGGATTGCAGGAAATTGAGCTCTGCCGCGAAGGTTGACGATAGCTACTGGACAGTTAGTTCAGATACGTATAAGACGGCGGGCGTTCGAGGCGTTTCTAAGGGCTTTCGAGGGCGATTTGAGGGTAAATATGCGGCGGTCGTACTCGAAAGCGATGAGCTTTGGGCAGTATGGCGTTCGCCGGGGAGCTCAGAAGGCTCAGAACGGCCTTTGGAGCTTTAAAAAAATACGTATCTGAACTAATTGTCCAGGGAAGGTTGTCGAGGGGTAGAAAAAGGGTCGGAAGCGAGCTTCCGACCCTTTAAAAACACCAAAGATGATGAGATGCACGCTGGATTACAGCGCGAAGTCGCCGCCGACGAGCGTGGAGACGGGCTCCTCGTGGTAAACGGCGGAGATGGCCTGAGCGAACTCCTCGGCGACCGAGATGGTCTTGATCTTGCCGCCGACCTCGACGGGAATGGCGTCGGTGACGAGGCACTCGACGATCGGGGCGTCGTTCAGACGCTCGATGGCCGGACCGGAGAAGATACCGTGGGTGGCGCAGACGTAGATATCGCCAGCGCCCATAGCCTTGAGCTCCTTGACGTTGGCGCACAGGGTGCCAGCGGTGTCGATCATGTCGTCATTGATGATGCAGGTCTTGCCCTTGATGTCACCGATGATGCCCATGACCTCGGCGGCGTTGTGGCGCGGACGGCCCTTGTGGGCGATGGCCAGGTCGCAGCCGAGCATGTCGGACAGCTTTTTGGCGGCCTTGGCACGACCCACGTCGGGGGAGACGACAACCAGGTTGTCGGTGTCGAAGTGCATGTCGTTGTAGTACTGGCCAAACAGCGGCAGCGCGGACAGGTGGTTAACCGGGATATCAAAGAAGCCCTGGATCTGACCCTGGTGCAGGTCGAGGGTAATGATGCGGTTGACGCCGGCGCGCTCGAGTAGGTTGGCGACGAGGCGGGCGGTGATGGGCTCACGCGGGCCGGCCTTGCGGTCCTGGCGGGCATAGCCGTAGTGGGTGATGACGGCGGTGATGGAGCGGGCGGATGCGCGCTTGGCAGCGTCGGTGGCGATGAGCAGCTCCATGAGCATGTCGTTGACGTTGCCGCCGGCCACGGACTGAATCAGGAAGACGTCGGCGCCGCGGACGGTCTCGTCGTAGCGGGCGTAAATCTCACCGTTGGCGAACTGCTTTAGCGTAAGGCCCGAAAGCTCGACCCCAAGGTACTCAGCGATCTTCTGAGCGAGGGGACGGTTGGAGGAACCGGAATACACGCGGATGGACTTGCGCATATTCTCCGACTTCTCGGGATCATTAATCGGCATTACCCTTCTCCTTTATATCGAATGCCATATAGATGCCTTGTTGCATTGTAACCGCGCGGCGGGGTTAATCGGGTCTTGATAACGTCTTTACCGTCAACGGACACGAACCGACCACTCATCCGGTTGCGCAGGTCACGATAGAAAAAGGAGCCGCCCCCCATGGGAACAGCTCCTTTTGTGCTTGATAAAACGTTATGCCTCGTCGTCCTCGTGCAGGCGGCGGCGATAATCGGCGGCCCAGCCCTCGATATTTACCTGACGGGCGCGGCCCAGGCCGAGTGCGTCTGACGGGACCGGCTCGGTGATGACGGAGCCGGCGGCCACGAGCGCGCCGTCGCCGATCTGGGCGGGTGCGACCATCATGGTGTCGGAGCCAATGAAGGCGTCCTTGCCGATGACGGTCTTGTGCTTGTGCACGCCATCGTAGTTGCAGGTGATGGAGCCCGCGCCCACGTTGACGCCGGAGCCCATGGTGGTGTCGCCGATGTAGGACAGGTGCGGCACCTTGGAGCCCTCGCCGATCGTGGACTTCTTGATCTCCACGTGCGTGCCGGCCTTGGAGCCGTCGAGCATGTGGGTGCCCGGGCGCAGGTAGGCGCGCGGGCCGCAGTCGACGCCGTTCTCGATGACGGCCTCGATGGCGATGGTCTCATCGATGATGCAGCCGCTGCCGACG
>JAXKHW010000349.1:0-7749 GCA_036549635.1 Collinsella sp.
ACGCCCTTCTCTCCGACGTGCCCCTGCTTTCCGGCCTTGACGGTCGCAAGATGAGCAAGAGCTACGGCAACGCCATCAATATTTCGATGACCGCCGAGGAGACGGCCAAACGCATCAAGAAGAGCCAGACCGACTCCGAGCGCATGATCACGTTCGATCCCGAGAACCGCCCCGGCGTGTCCGGCCTGCTTTCGACCGCCGCCATCTGCACCGGTCGCTCCGAGGTCGAGATTGCCGAGGAGATCGGCATGGGCGGCTCCGGCCAGCTCAAGAAGTACGTGACCGAGGCCGTCAACGAGTACTTCGCGCCGATCCGCGAGCGCCGTCAGCGCTACGAGAACGATCTGGACTATGTAAAGGACGTCCTGCACGAGGGCAACCGTCGCGCCAACGAGATCGCCGATCAGACCCTGGCAGAGGTTCAGGACGCCATGGGCATGGTGTACTAGACCGATCTGCTGGCTTGAGCTTTCGATT
The DNA here is from genome assembly GCA_036549635.1 of Collinsella sp. Classification (GTDB taxonomy): domain Bacteria; phylum Actinomycetota; class Coriobacteriia; order Coriobacteriales; family Coriobacteriaceae; genus Collinsella. The sequence goes on from JAXKHW010000349.1 coordinate 478, forward strand.
GCTTTAGGGCGGGCGCTACGGCGTCCGCCTTTTTTGATGCCCGACCTGTTCGGCTCCGCCCATCGCACTCCCCCGACAAACAGGAACAGGCCCGCCGGCAGTTAGTTGCCAGCGGGCCTGTTCCCGAAGTACACCGTTGAATCGCACAGAGGGGAGGAATGCGAATCAAACTCAACAGGGCAGGCTTTTTCATCGCCTATTGCCTGCTCCGTTGCTGAAACCAATATAGTTCACCGTGGTTTACTTTCTGACGGCAAAGGACGCCACCACACCTTCTCCATAAGTTAGCTCTGGTAAACCTACAGCGTAAAACCACCACAAAGGGGACAGGCGCCTTTGTGGTGGTTTTCGCCACGGCAGAACCGCTAGAGCCCGGCAGGCCAGCGACAGGCGGCCAAGTCGACGTGCATGTCGTCCTTAAACGCCACACCTTCCCCTAGCAAAAGCTCACGTTGAGCATCGGGACCGCCAAAAGCGAAGCCCTCGCATATGTGCCCGTCGGCAAACACCACGCGGTGACAGGGAATCTCGCCGGGGCGCGGATTACTATGCAGGGCATACCCCACGTACCGCGCACTTCGTGGACGACCGGCAAGCAGCGCCACCTGGCCATACGTGGCGACCATCCCCTCGGGGATCTGCTCGACCACCTCGTACACCCGTTCAAAAAAGCCCTCAGACGCCATTGCTCGCTCCCTTCCACCCGGAAAAGCATAAACCACCACAAAGGTGCCTGTCCCCTTTGTGGTGGTTTATGGCGGATCGGTTAGTGGGCGGGCTGGAAGAAGGCTACGGCGACGGCGCCGGGGCCTACGTGGGTGCCGATGGTGGCGCCGATGGTGTGAACGGGCAACTCGCCTTCGGTGTGGCCAGCCCAAAGTGCCGCGCTGTCCTCGATATACTTCTTGAGCACCGCATCCGAAAGGCCCGTATAGCCGAGCGCCAGCGGCATGGAAAAGTCGATGCCGCCCGCTTTTTCGACCTTCTGATTGAGCAGATTGCGGCCGTTCTTGGAACCGCGCGCCTTACCCAGCTGCACGATCAGACCGTCCTCGACAGCCACCACGGGCTTTACGTTGAGCAGCGTGCCCACGGCGCCGGCCGCAGCAGACAGACGACCGCCGCGCACCAGGTACTCCAGCGTCTCGAGCAGGCCGATAACCACCACACGGTCGCGCACGGCCTCGACGGCCGCCGCGATCTGAGCTGCACTACGACCCTCATCCACCAGGCGCAGGGCATACTCGACAATGACACGCTCGCCCAGAGTGACGTTATTGCTATCCACCACGTAAACGTCGCCGCCTGGCGCCTCGGCAAGTGCGGTACGGGCACTCTGATTGGTGCCTGATAGCTTAGCGCCCACGGTAATAATCACAGCCTCATCGCCGGCTTCACGAACCTTGGCAATCGCCTGCGAAAACGCGTACGGGTTGACCTGGCCGGTCTTGGGCAGCTCATCGCGCTCCACGAGCATCTCGTAAAAGCGCTGGTGATCGATGTCGATGCCATCCATGTACACATCGGTGCCAAAGGTGACGGACAGCGGCAAAACGGCCAGTGCTGGGTGCTCGGCCGGCGACATATCGCTTGCGGAATCGGTAATAATGCGGACGGACATAGCGAATCCTTTCTTGCGCAGGTCCCGCGCAGGGAATTTTGACAGCAAGGCCCCGGCACGGTATACGCGCTCAAACAGGACTATGCAGTTGTTAATTGGAAGCAAAAGCCTTGGCGGCCCTACAGCTCGCGCAGGGTGTTGAGAATCGTGCGCAGCGACGCATACATCTGCTCGCGCTGCTCCACACCCATAGCCTTACCGGTGGTATCGAGCACCTCGCGAATGATGCGGTCCGCTTCGCTCATGCTCTCGCCGCCCAGAGCGGTCAGGCGCACCGGAGCACGATACTTAACGGCGGCATCGCCCGAATCGTCGACCTCGACGTAGCCGCCCTCCTCCAGATGCGCGAGCGTACGCGAGACGGCGGCGCGGGTCACGCCTGCCATGCGAGCCAGGTCAGCGCCAGTCAGGCCGTCCTTGCTGCGCTCAAGATAGTACAGGCACATCACGTCGGAGCCCTTGAGGCCCAGCCTTGCGCCCTCGGATGTCTTAATGCGCTGGATCTCCTTGTAGAGCCCACTGATCAGTCCGACAAAGTCCTCGAAACGTGTCTCGTCGTTCTGCTGCATGGGAGACGACCGCCTTTCGCTTGCATAATGCTTACGGGTAAACATCTTAGTCGCATAAGGCGACACCCGTACCCAAATACCCCATTTGTTAACCCATCAACATAAAAACCACCACAAAGGGGACAGGCACCTTTGTGGTGGTTTTGACCGGCGAACATGATCCGCAGACGCCGCTACAGCTCCACACAGGGATTGTCGCGGGTCACAAGCGTCTTAACGACAACCGTCGCTCCCAGATAGCGCTCGAGCAGCTCGGCTAGGCGATCGATCGCGGCCTGGCAATCCCCCATCCGCTCGGGCTCCACGCACTCAATCGCCAAGAACGCATCGGCCGAATCGTCGGACAGCGCCGTGCGAACGCCGTCGCGCCAGTTCCAGCAGCGGCACACGGCGCCCGCATCATCGATGTAGGCGAGCTCGCCGGGCAGCGTCGGATCGTCCGCCTCCTCGCCAAGCGGCAAGAATGCATCGCCACCGTCGGTCACCTTCAAGCGAAGGTCTCCCTCGATCGCATGCAAATCCTCACCGCCAACGGGCAACGCATAAGTCAACGAAATCGTGTTGTAGATATCCACCGCCGGCGTGATGTGGCCGACCGGCTTGCCTTTGAGCACGCGCTTGAGCAGGTTCTCAACTGAGCAACGCGCGCCCTTTTTAGTCTTGAACAGCCGGTACGCGTCACGCCAAGCCTTAACCGGCGCATTCTCGCTGATAGTATCGCTGGTCAGATGACGCTCCGCGTCGATATTGGCGCGGTCGAGCAACGCCGCAATCGCATCCACGTCCTCTTGAGGAATCTGAGCCGCGGGCTTCATGCCCTTCACAACCACAACGCCGACCGCTGCCCGCGGAAACAGCTCCCAGAATGAATCCTCGGCAATAAAGCTCTTCATACGTGCTCCCTTCACGATTCGCGCCCGAGCGAGGGCACCCAAACAAAAAGCGCCCTTACGACGGCCACCTTCAAAGTCCTACGGTGCCGCCACAAGAGCGCTTGCGCTGTCCCCATCCGGAGAAGGGGACGATATGTCAGGCGTATTGTAACCTGAGTCATCCGCGCGAGCAAAACCACCACAAAGGTGCCTGTCCCCTTCGTGGTGGTTTTGGGTCTAAGGCGGCGCTAGCGGCGGAGTCCCAGCAACCCGCGGCCGCGATGACGGGCCTCGGCGGACACCTGGGCGTGCGGACCGGCGGCCTTGACGGACTCGGGCAGGTGCGAGTACTTCTTCTCGAAATTCTCCTCGAACATCACGGCCAGGTTGTGCGCGGCCTCGTCGTAGCGAGCGGTGCTCTGCCAGTACTGGCGCGGCACCAGAATGCCGTCGGGCACGCCATGGCACGTGGTGGGAATGTCGACGTTAAAGATGTCGTCATGCACGAACTCGCTGTCCTCGATGGTGCCGTCGAGGGCGCGCGCGACCAGCGAGCGCGTGTAGGCAAGCTCGATGCGATGACCCACGCCGTAGCCGCCGCCAATCCAGCCGGTGTTGACCAGATAGACGCGCGTGCGGCCGTCGGCGATACGCTCACCGAGCATCTTGGCGTAGACCATAGGATCGAGCGGCATAAACGGCTCACCAAACAGCGAGGAGAACGTGGGCGTGGGCTCGGTGACGCCGACCTCGGTGCCAGGGATCTTGGCGGTGAAGCCCGTCACAAAGTGATACATGGCGGCGTCGGCCGTCAGGCGCGAGATGGGCGGCAGCACGCCAAAGGCATCGCAGGTCAAAAACAGCACGACGCTCGGGGTGGTGCCCATGCCCTTGGTGCACGCGTTGGGAATGTGCTCCACAGGGTAGGCCACGCGCGTATTGTGCGTGATCGAGACGTCGTCGTAGTTGGGCTTGCGATTCTCGTCGAGCACCACGTTTTCGCAGATGGCGCCAAAGCGGACGGCGTTGAAGATCTCGGGCTCGTGGAACACGTCCAGGCCCTCGCACTTGGCGTAGCAGCCGCCCTCGACGTTAAAGATGCCCATGTCGGACCAACCGTGCTCGTCGTCGCCGATCAGCAGGCGCGTGGGGTTGGCCGAAAGCGTGGTCTTGCCGGTGCCCGACAGGCCAAAGAAAATCGCGGTCTCGTGCGTGACGGGATCCATGCTGGCCGAGCAATGCATGGGCAGTACGTCATCCTCGACGGGCAGCAGGTAATTCATGACGCTGAAGATGGACTTTTTGATCTCACCGGAGTAGCCGGTGCCCGCGACCAGAATCACGCGCTCCTGGAAGTTGATGACCACCGCGGCGCTGGAGTTGAGGCCCTTGATGGCGGGGTCACACTGGTAACCTGGCGCGGCAAGGACGCAGAAGTCCGGCTCGCCGGTGCGCGCGATTTCGCGGGCAAGCGGGCGGGCGAGCATCTGCTTAATAAAGAGCGCCTGGCTGGCACGCTCGCAGGCGACAAGCAGGCGACGCGTATGGTTACGATCGGCGCCGGCCATACCGCGCGTGACGAACACATCGCGCTCGTTGAGATAGTCGACGATGCCGGCTTTGATGACCTCGTAGCTTTCGACGGACAGCGGGCGGTTGACGGCACCCCAGGCAATCTTGTCGTGCACGTCGGGCGTATCAACGATAAAGCGGTCGTTGGGCGAACGTCCGGTACGCTCCCCCGTCTCGATCACGAGTGCACCGTTGGAGGCCATACGGCCCTCTTCGCGGCGAATCGCATGCTCGACGAGCTCGGCTGCCGGCAGGTCGACCAGCAGGCGGGGCTGGTTCTCGGCGGGATCTTCGACCAGCGTGATGCCAAAGTTGGACAGAACTTCTGCGGGGGTAACACCTGGCATGGGGCCTCCTTTAAAAGCGCGACACGTGGACGCGGCGCGCACTTTACTCACGTAAAGCCCGTTGTACCCGATATGCAAAAACGTTTTTGCGGCAACGGCGAAGCGCCCGCCCAACGGTCAAAAATCGCACGCAAGCGGCCTAGTCATTGGGGACGTTCTTAAACGACTAGTCGTTGGGGACACTCTTGAACAGGCAACAGCCAAGGAGTGTCCCCAGATGCCGGCACTTAGGGACGTTCCCAAAGTGCCTGCACATAAGGAACGTCCCTAAGTGCCGACTACCGAATGGCGCCGCCGAAATTATCGAACAACCTGTTCAAAAACACGAGCGGACACCGCGGTGTCTATACTAGAGCGCAGCAATAGAAAGGACCCCGCTTTGAGCATCACGCCCCTCGATAGCATTCGCCGCGCCATCGCCCGCCGTAACGGCATCTCCAACCCCGCTGCATCGAAAGACGGCGCCGCGAAGGCCCAGGGCGGCCGCATCGAGAACGGCCTGTTCCCCGCCTCCCACACGGCCGAAGAGCTCGCGCGCATCCAGGAGCTGAGCCAGCGCAACGCCGGCGGACCCGATAGCAGCCAAGCCACACGTCGCCGGCGCGAACGCGATCGGGAGCCCGGCCCCGTCCGCCGCATGGTCAACGCTTGGTGGAACCGTCTGCTCGGCGCCGTCTACGGCGGCGGCTTCTCCATGCAGGAAGCGGAATACGAGGAGCACGCCACCAGCCGCGACTATCTTTGGAACACCCTCGGCACCGCCGTATGGGGCCTGGCGTTTCCGTTGCTCACCATCGTGTCTACGCAGCTCGTGGGCGCCGAAGAAGCAGGCAAATTCTCCATCGCCTTTGTCACCGGCACGCTCATCATGATCGCGTGCAACTACGGCGTGCGCAATTTCCAGGTCTCAGACATCGACGAAAAGACGTCCTTTGCCTCCTACCAGCTCAACCGCTGGCTTTGTGGAGCGCTCGCCCTAGGCTGCGGCCTCATGTACAGCAGCGCCCGCGGCTATGATGCGCAGATGGCGACGATCGGCCTGGGCGTCTACCTGTATAAGGTCATCGATGGCGTCGCCGACGTGTACGAAGGCCGCCTGCAGCAGGCCGACAAACTCTACTTGGCTGGAATGAGCCAAACGCTACGCTCCGTCGGCGTCATCGCGGTCTTCAGCGTGGCGCTGTTCCTCACGCGCAGCATGCCCATCGCGGCCATGGCCATGGGTGTCACCGCGATCGCCTCGCTCGTGCTGGTCACCGCGCCGCTCGCCCTGCTCGAGACCGAAAAATCGCGCCGCGTGAGCCTGCGCGAGGTCGGCCACCTGTTTGTCCAGTGCGCCCCGCTCTTTGGTGCACTGTTCCTGTTCAACCTAATTGAGAGCATGCCCAAGTTTGTGATGGAAGGCACGCTGGCATACAAATATCAGCTGTACTTTAATGCCCTGTTCTTTCCGGCGCAGGCTATTCTGTTGAGCATTGGATTTATCTATAAACCGCAGCTCCTGCGCTTGTCGAGCATTTGGGCTAATCCTCGCAAGCGTCATCGCTTTGACCTGATTATTGTTGCCGTTATGGCGCTGATCGTGGCCATCACCGGCGTGTGCGCCGCATTTATGGCAGGTCCCGGTATTCCCCTCATGAGCTTTATGTACGGCCTCAGCTTTGAGCGCTACCGTACGCTGGCGCTGCTAATGGTCCTCGCCGGCGGCGTCACCGCGGCCATCGACTTTATCTACGCCATCATCACGGTGCTACGCCACGCTGGAGACGTCACCAAGATCTACCTGATCTGCTTCGCCGTAAGCGTGGTGCTGCCGGTGATCTTGATTAAGCTGCTGGGTCTGATGGGCGCTGTGGTGAGCTACCTAGCCATCATGGCCCTACTCCTGGTGCTACTGATTATCGAGTACGCCCACATCCGCCAACGCATAGAACGCGACCGCAACCCATACGGCGCCTAATTAGCTGCCCGGTCACCGGAATTTGCGATGGAATCACCCCGGCTGGGGTCTCGTTGCGGACAATATTCATCACGCAAAACTAAGTGAGTAGACTTTTACCGAATCCCCGACCACACCAACAGAGCACAAGTCTGTGACCTGCACTGATAATTGTTCTCGGGGGAAGCGGGCACTGCGGGGCGCGGCAACGGCGCGCGATTTCCGCGTCGCAGCGCTACCCTGATGCTGAATGCCGGGACGATGACCCACGGACCTGCTGACGCCTCTTCGGCCGTCCTCAAATCCGACCTGTCTCGCCCCGGCATCCGCGTCCCGGAGTCCTGCCATGACC
>JAXKHW010000350.1:0-9962 GCA_036549635.1 Collinsella sp.
GCCGAGCTCAAAGGCAGCCTCGTAATCGTCGTGATAGACGCACGCCGCGCCCTCGACATGTTGGCCGATCAACACAATGGGCACACGGCACGACTCAATCGCGCGACGGTGCTCGTCGGTGATCATAGTTGCCACCAGAACAATGCCGTCAACCGGGTGGTTTTGGAATAAATCGAAGTATTCGAGCTCACGATCGGCCGCGTTGTCGGTGTTGGCAAGCAGCATCTGGTAGCCACGGCGACCGAGCACCTGACCAATGCCGGCGGTAATGCGGCTCACGGATTCCGAGTTGATCTTAGGTACGATGACGCCGATGAGCTTGGTGGAACCGGTGCGCAGCGCGCGAGCCTGGCTGGATCGCACGTATCCGGTCAGCTCGATTGCCTGCTTAATGCGCTCGGCCTTGTCCGCCGAGATATATCCACCGTTGAGGTAGCGCGAGACGGCGGCGCTCGAAACGCCGGCCAGCTCGGCCACATCTTTCATCTTAACCACGAGCACCCCTGTCATTAAAATCGCTTTCACCATGATACCTGTTCGTTCCGGCGTTCTGACGAACGCCGGACCGCTCGACGCTGCGCGGGCATCTGCCGGGCGATCTGCCGCTCAAACCGTCGCTCGCGTACATGAAGTACGCGTCGCTCCTCTTTCGCGGTACCTCGCCACGGCAGATGCCCGCTCGCTGACGTATGCTCGACCAGGAGCGCCCCTCTTTGTGCAATTTGCTCGCTAGGGTTCTAGCCGTGATATTCGCCGTTGTACTGGATGAGCGTCAGGTCCTCCACGCCGTCGAGCGCGCGAATGGCGTCCGCGTAGGGCATGTCAACGCCGTCCGAGAACACCTCCACGGTCATCTCCACCTTGTCACCGCGCATGGTCTTGGACTTGACGGTGAACTTGGTGCGCCCAAACGCGCGCACGATGTCGTCACCGGTGGTCTGGCCCGTGTAGTGAATGACCATCATGTACACGCGCGACTTGTCCTGATGGCTCGCAAAGCCGGCAATCATGGCCACGATGACCACCGCCGTGAGCCCCACGAGCGCATACATGCCGGCGCCCGCCGTAATGCCCGTGGTAATGGCCCAAAAAAGATACAGCAGATCGAGCGGGTCCTTGACCGCCGTACGGTAGCGGACGATAGACAGAGCACCGACCATACCGAGCGAGATGACCACGTTGGTCGAGATAGCGAGCGTGACCATGCAGGTAAGCACGCACATGCCCACAAGCGTCACGGCAAAGCTGCGCGAATACACCACGCCGGTAAAGAAGCGCTTGTACACGCAATAGATCAGGATGCCCATGGCAAGTGCCACGAGCAGCGACAGACCGATCTTGGCAGGGTCGACCTGGCCAAACGCCTCCAAGACGGAGTTCTTAAAAAAGTCCCTGGTGCTCATGGTCTAAATATCCCCTCGGTTCTCAAAATCCGATTCCCAGTAGTTAAAGCCGCGCAAGTAGGCGGTCTTTTCGTAACACAGGCAGTACTTGGAGACCGCCGTGAGCTCGGCCGCGCCCGGCGGCACCATATCGCGCACCAACTGCGGGCAAAACTCCGTAAATTTGACCTCCATCACCAGCTTGCCCGGCTCCAGCACGGGCAGCGCGGGCAGGGTCGCGTCAAAGATGTCAAAACTTCCCACAGCCGCGCGCACGTTCATGTCAAACGTAATGCGCACGGTGCCCTCGTCCATCACCCACGGCTCGCGCTCGTAGTCCACGATGGTCTGCGGGCGCATCATATTGCAGATGCACTCGACGTAGAACTCACGGCAGAGCTGGTGTGGACTCCGCAGCAAAAAGTCGTAGTCGCCGGCCAGAATCTGCTCGAACTCGTCGCGCGTGAGCGGCGCGTCCTCCTTATAAATCCAGCTGCCGTACTTCTTTTTACGCTCGAGCTTAATCACCTTGTCGCTGCCGTTATAGATGCGAACGCGATACTTTTTGCGCATGAGAATGCCAGCGTCTTTTTCCTCGTAGGCCGAGTTACAGTAGTCGTCAAAGTACAGGCTTCGAATGGTGTAACCGCCCGCCCGCGCATGCTTGTCCAGCTTAAATACCGGCGCCATGCGACAGGCCAGCGCGGAATGCTCGCCCTCGTTAATGAGATATTTGAGCTCGTGGCGGTAACGCTCCTGCGTGGTTCGCGAAGGAGGTGCCGCCAAGCGCTCAAGCAGCGCGCTAGCCCTCCTCATACGTGTCCCCCACGACCTTACCGCCATCCTTGACATAGAAGCACAGCATGCCGTACTGTTTGCCGTCGTCGGTCACATAGTAGTCAAACGCATCCTGCGTATAGCCTTCGGAGTTGGTGGCACGCACGCGCACAAAATACTGGCCAGCATCGGGCGCATCGCACGTTACCTCGGGCAGCAGCACGTCCTCGGCCTTAAAGACCACGTCGCTTATGGCATAGTCGCGCGCAAGCTCCAGGGTATAGCGAATGTCGCGCGCCTTAAAGTCGTAGGACGCATCCCAGTTGATGCGCAGCTTACCGTTATCGATCTGCGGCACGCCAATGTAGAACGGCATGGGCTTCTTATAGCTCTCGCAATAGCTCTTATAGTTCTCCTCGATCTCGGAAGGAATCGCCGCGGCAATCTGCTCGTATTCATCCTTCGTCACGGGCAGATTCTCCAGGTCGGGCGCAGCAAAGACGAGCGGCTCCGTGACCTCGCGATAATGCTCGACCATCTTGCTCAGACGCTCTTCGGTCAAATACGAGCGCAGGTCCTTGACGGCGCTATCGAGTTCGCTGCGGAACGACTTGCTGCGCAACGCGCGGTTAAACAGCACGTTGCCCCAGTAGTTGCTCACACCGCGCTCCCAGCTCGCATAATCCGAGAACCCCGTCAGGCTCAACTCGAGCTTGCGCAGCATGCCGTCGTTGTCCCAATCCAAGATGTACCAGACCTTGGAGTTAAGCGGGCTGTACAGATAGCAGTTACGGTTCTGCGTATCGCAATTGCCCGTCAAGATCTGAAACGCCATCCAATAGACCAGGTTCTCGGTATCGAAGTAGGTGTCGAGCACATCGTCGATCTTTTGAGCATCGTCGTTGAGCGCATCGAGCATCTCGATCAACTTGGTATGGTCCGAGTCGCCCTTAATCTCGAGCATGCCCTCAAACGCCGTCTGGTTATAGTCGGGGTCATCGGTGAGCTTAATGGTGTCCTCAAAGCGATGGAAATCGAAGCTGTTCACCTTATACAGATGCCCGCTCTTATCCAGACCGTGGGCCTTGAGCGCCGTCTTGTTGAGCTGCTCGACCTGCGTAAACAGTCCGTAGTCCTCAAAGGTGTCGTTAGATTTTTCGGTCTGGTCGCACACCCATAAGTGCACAAACTGCGTGCGCAAGCCCATCATCTGGGGAATCCCACGGATAAGGTCGTAGGCCATCTTGTTGCGAAAACGCATACCCTCGCCCATGTGCTTGTTAAGCGCAATCGCGCGCTGCTGGCGCCAGGTACCCTTGCCCTTTTTGAGCTCTACCTTGTAATTCTTCTGCGTATAACCGCTCGACGTCTGGCCGCGCACCTGCACGGTAGCATTGGGCGCTTCCTCGCCATAGCCAACCTCGCCGGCCACCGGGCCGTCTTCGTCGCCCGCCTGCAGCAGGCCCATAACCTGATAGCGCGCCACGCCCATGTCGGCGTAGTCGTAGACCGAGTACGTATTGATCTCGGCCCAGCTATGATCGGTGTTCTCGAAGCTGTTGCCGCGCGAGACCGTCAGGTACATGGTCACAATGCCCGAGTCATCATAGACCTCGTAGAGCTCGTCCTTGTCGCGGAGGTGCTTGGTACCGTCCGAGGACTCGGCCTTTTTAATCTTGTCCTGCTTTTTGACCTTTTTGGTCGAGGAGTCTTCCTGCACCGAGCAGCCCGAAAGCAACAGCGCACCGGCAGCCGCCTCAATCAGGCGACGGCGAGACATCATCCTATCGGTCATCAGAACCTCCCCAATGGTTGCGAGACACACGGACCACCGTACGCTCAAACCAACCATGCGGCTCACCCTTATGGCGGCCTTCCTCATAGCGCTGCTCGGCACGATCGAGCAAGCGGCCCAGTTGTGTAAAGCGACCCGTCTTGTCGGTCGCCACCATGGGCTGTTGACTCAGGATACGATACGGCAAGTTGGCGGTATAGGTATCGAGCCGGAGCAGCGCCACGATAAAAAACACCGCCGCACCCAACAAAAAGCCAAAGCCGTAAAACTGCTGCGGTAAAAGCAACGACACGGCGGTCGCCAGCCCTGCCACACCGGCAAACAGGCCCGAGGCCAGCACGGCTCCCTTGTAGTCGGTAAAGTACAGCAAGATGAGCATCACCGTATTGCCCACGGCATACAGACCATAGCCCACGCATAGCGTGCGAAAATACCCGTGCATAAGGCTGTTAAAGCCCAGCGGCAGGGCCGAGAGCACCGTGGTCTCGAGCGAGATGACCGCCGCGGTCACAAGCAGCTGCTTAAGCGCGCAAAACCACAGCTCCCGGTTGAGCGTGGCGAGCATTTCCTCCTCGGCAACCACAATATCGCCCACTACGCCGCCGTCGTTAAACAGGCTGTAGTAGTCGCGGTAGCGCGGATAGAAGTTGACCTCGACCGAGACAACAAAGTTGACGGTCGTGACCAGTATCGTCAAAAACGCGATGAGCGCCGGCACATCGTGGTAGGGCGCACCATAAAACAAGCCCTTGACCTGCACGCCAATGGGACCGGTCCAAATAATCACCAGGTGCGCAAAGAGCCCCAGGTTGGTAAACAGGCCCGTGAGCGCCAGCGGCATAAACTGATCGAGCCACTGCAAAAAGAGCCAGGGGCTGCGGTCGCTCTGAGGAAAATACCGGTACAGCAGCACCACATCCCAGGCGAGCATGACGCCGTAGCCCAGGGCGATTGACGCCAACAGGCCCTCGACCGGCGGCAGCCCCAGCGCGAGCGTGGCCAGGGCGCACACGCACGCCACGCCAATGGCGGCCGCAAAGCTGCACAGGATACCGCGGTAATCCTTGATGGCCGTGAGATAGCTCATACCGTTCCAGTTGACGATCATAATGTTGAACAGCCACAGGCACAGCAGCCCCTGCAGCAGCGTGGCGCCCGAGAACAGCAAAAATACGCCGTAGAGCACCGTGCTAGCAACCAGCATGATGGCGTTGGAGCCCCAAAACGAGGGCAAGACCTCCTCTTCGCGCTCGGCAAAGAGCATGTCGGCCAAAAAGCGGGTGACCGGCATGGAGAAAAAGCTCGTGAGCGTAAGCGACGCCAGCAGCGTATAGGTCACCATGCACACCAGCAAATCCTGGTTGGCACGGCCCACACCCCACAGACCGCACAGCACCAAAATACCCACCTGGAGCAGCACGCCCAGCAGCATGGGGCCCGTGCACACAATGCCGGCGTAGCCATAGGCGCGCATCGTGGCAAACAGACCCTTGCGCCTAAACAGGCGCTTGAGCTCAAAACCGATTCCGGCCACTGGCTACTCCCCCTCTCTGGGCAGGTCAAACGCGCGCGCCGTCTCGTCGTACAGCGCGCGATAGTTGGCGAGCATCTGCTCGTGCAAAAAGAACGTGGCAACACGACGCTGGCCGCGCTCCCCCATCTCAATGCGACGGGCGCGGCTTGTGCACATGCGCTCCATGGCATCGGCCAGGCCCTTACGATACATAGGCGGCGTCACAAAACCCGCCACGCCAAAGTCGTCGCCCGGGGCGCCCTCGAGCAGCTCGCGGCAGCAGCCGACCTCGGTCGTCACGCAGGGACGACGCGCCGCAAGCGACTCCAGCACGCTGAGCGGCTGGCCCTCGGAGATACTCGTCAAAATGGTAAAGTCGAGCTTTTCCATGTACTCGACCACGTTGACGCGGCCGGTAAAGATCAGGTCGCGCACGCCCAGGGTATCGACGAGTGCATGGCACTCGGCGCCGTACTCCTCGTCGTCCACGCCGCCCATGATGTGCAGGCGCACCTTGGGCAGGCGCTCGTGCAGCTCAAAGAAGGCATAGATCATGGTCTTGACGTCCTTGATGGGCGCCAGGCGCACCACCGCGCCAATGTCCACCCAGCCGTCATCGGGCTTTAAGGGTATGTCCTTAAAGCGATCGAACTGGATGCCGTTGGGGATGACCAGGCATTTGTCCGCATCACAGCCCATATCGATCTGCGTCTTGCGGGCATTGTGAAACAGGCTCGTCACGCGAAAGGCGCGACGGTAGATCTCCTCCGAAAGCAGGTAGAAAAAGCGGATCCAGCGATCCTTAAACGACGGCACAACCCAGTCGGCGCGAATGATCTCTTCCTCGCGTTCGCGGGTATAGATGCCATGCTCGGTGAGCAGCACCGGCGCATGGTGAACGCTCGAACCCAGGCAAGCGAGCAGGCCGCCGTAGCCAGTCGAGATGGCGTGGTACACATCGGCCACCGGCACCTCGCTGCCCAGCAGGTAGAGCACAGGCAGCAGCATGGAGCGCATGGTATGGAATGCGTCGGCAAAGGGCGTGTAGGGGTACTCGGCCAGGCACACGTCGCGAAAGATATCCATAAAGGTGCGGCTCTGCAAAAACGAGAGCGGATGCACGCGACGGCGCTGGAAGATATCGAACAGCACGTCCCAATCCGGATTGGAGAGCGACACCAGACGGCGTAGCGCCTCGCGCTCGCGGTCGTTAAAACTGGCTTCGTGCTGCTCGCCCGAAAGCCGCAGGGCATCGTCCAGGAACACCTCGTGCACCTCGACCACGTTGCCGGGCAGCTCGTAGACAAACTTGCCACGGTCGGCAGCATGCGCGCCGATCACCCACAGCACAAACTCGTGCTCGGGCATAGCCGTAATGTAGCCGTGCATCCAGGTAGACACGCCGCCGTGCACATAGGGGTAGCAACCCTCGAGTACCAAGCAGATTCTCATTTGTCGCTACCCTCCTTGCGCGCAATGGTCACCGTCTTGTCCGTGGCTTTGACCAGGTACAGGTCGCCTGTCAGATGCGTAATCTCGCCACCCGTCACCGCACCCGGCTCGCCATTATTGGTACGGAACATGAGCCAAGCCTCGTCGTGGAAATTGCCCAGGCTGAGCGTCCAGGCATCCGCACTGGTATCCACACTCACCGTAACCGACGAAAAGCGCTGAATGGCGCCCGAGCAATCCGAGCCGGTCTGGCGGCGCAGGTCGGGCGCAGACTTGGTAAGCCAGTCCAGGTAGTCGGTCAGGCCGCCCTTGTAGACTTCCCAGCCCTCCTTGGCGCCGCGATCGGGATCGAGCAGGTCGTCCGGGTGCATAAAGTGCGTACTCACGTAGTGCATGTTGAGCTCGGACACGGCAGCCAGGCGCATATAGGAATCGTCGACCATGCCGCCCGAGACAATACGCGGCTGCTCCACAATACCATCGCTCGCCACGCCAAACTCCTGCACGTACGGCAAGTCGGTACCGTCCTCAAAGTACGTACTGGCAATAGTCTTAATGCGCGGAACGTCGGTGCCGATAAGCTGGCGCGCGCGGGCCGAAAGGATATTCGACGGTGGCACGTAGACCGAGCCGTGCGCGTTGGGCAGCACCTCGTCCTGGAAGGCTATAAGCTCGTTGAGCGAAGCGACGAGCGTTTCCTTGTTTTTCCACGTCTTGTAGACGTACAACGTACCATAGTCGGTGTCCCAGAGCGCAAGCGGCTGATGGTTGTAGCCGTGAAAGCCCAGCTCTCCGCCCATCTGCAGCAGCATGCCGCCAAAGTAGCGGAACTGCGTGGTATCGGCCTGGCGCGCGGGCTCGGTCTGGTTAACCGCGTCCTCGTAGTTTTCAATCATCACGCCGGTATAGCGAATGCCGTATTTTTGCGCGAGCTTTTGCAGATCGGGCCACCAGACCTTGGTGTAAAAATCCGCAATGGAAAGGCCGTAGTCACGCTTGATATAAGTACCATCGCCCGAGGGCACGGGGCTAGGAAAGTCGTCCAAATAGAACACGGCGCTGTTGATGACCGGATAGGCCGTGGCATCACCCAGCAAGCTTATGGCCGAAGCATAGAACCCACGCATGACCTTGTCGTAGATACCAATGTTGCACACCACGGTGTGACCACTGCCGCAATCGTTAGACCAAATGAGCGGCGTGCCCGTGTCACCGGTCATTGCCCATACGTGCGCCGTTTCGCGCAATGAAACCGAAAGCGAAGAATCGAAGGGATCCGAGAACTCGTAGCGCTCTCCTCCGCCCAACATAAAGTCATCGCTCGGAACGATACTTTCGGCTGCCGCATAGTCATATCCGGCCGATTCGATCCCAAGCTTGGAAGCAACAGCCTGCAGGTAGTTCGAGTTATCTGGCGTCATGCCCAGCATGAGTGAGCCGCCCGCACTCACCCAACTCATCAGATCGGTCAGATGCGTACCCAGTCCGTCAAGCGAGGGCATAAGCACAATCACGCGATCAAACGACGTGAGCGATGGGATCGCGTCCGCACCGTCGGTGGCAATATCAACATCGCGATGGGCGATCTTCATGTCCAGCAAAATCTGGTCGAACTGGTCTTTAACGTCCTCGACGCCAGCTTGATCGGAATCGGTAATGACAAGGCATGTGGGCTTTTGGCCAAAGATTGCCGAGGAGGCAGGCACCGCATCGTTGGCGGCAAGCATCCCCAGCCTATGCTGGCCCGCACTGTACTGCACGCCGGCACGCTCCACCAGCAGCACGGCGGCCATGGCAATAAAGACCGCCCACGCCACGAGGAGTCCCATCCAACGAAAGCGGCCTGCACGGTCGCGGATATGTTGCGCCACGCTCATCTGGCCTCCTCCCCGTCGCGCCAAAACGCCAACTTTTCGCGGTTGTCGGCGCTCAAATACACATGTTGCTTGTCAATCGCATCGATCACACGGTGAACCTCGTCACCGTCGCGGCGCATCACGGCCAGGCGCAGGCAAAGCATCCAAACCTCCTGCTCCTCGGGCACGTCGAGCACCAGCTGGTCGGTCACGGCCTGCGCCTCGTCGATCTGTCCAACATCGGCCAGCGCCGTCGCGTGTCGAATGCGCAGCTCAAGGGTATCCTCGCGCTCGCAGCGACGCGCAAGCAGGCGCGCGTACTGTTGACGCTGAATCTGAGCAACGCGCCCCTCAGCCAAGCCCGAGCCCAAGTATTCACCAAGAAAATCACAGTATTCGTTGAGGTTTTGCGCGCTCGGGTCCGTCTTAAAGGCACGCTCCAACTGCTGCAGTTTAAGGTCGGACTCCTTGGAGATCTGCGCCACCGCCGTCGCGGCATAGTGCGCCACCTCAACGTCGTCGTTAAGCTTAGCCGCCTGCAGCTGAGCCAGGTACGCGTCGGGCTCCTCGGTGAGCATGGAGAGCATTAGGCGGCGCCGGTATGCCGGGTCGTTGACGATAAGCGCCTCCTCGAGCGGGACCACGCCCGCATCGGCGTCACGGTCGTGCGCCAGGATGCTGCGATGCAGGTCGTCGTTGAAGCGAAGCGACTCCAGCGCAGACTCTTTCAGCCCCTCGCCAAACACCGCGCTGCGGACCGATAGCAGAACCACCAGCAACGGGCCCCACAGCGGCACCAGCACTATCACAGCCAGCATGTGCCCGCGCACCGGCAGCAGGCCCAGCTTCATGAGCGTCCACAAGATCAGGCAAACCAGCGCATGAATCAGCAGCGAGACGGCAGCAACGACAAGCGAGATCAAGCGGCACCCCCCTCACCGTCACCGGTGTAAGAGATGTGCTGCAACAGTGCCACGATGTCCTCGCCGTCGACGGGCTCCACCGCAATATGCTTTGCGCTCAGGCGCTCGCGGATAATGGGCAGATCGCACGCCTTTGCCTGGCGCATAAGCAGGTAGAGCACATCGCCGTCGACCAAGCCTGCCGCGTCGCTCTCCCGGATTGTCGACCCAATTGCGCCCACCAGCTCGCCGACAGGCTCCATGCCCGGTACCACGCGCAGGAGC
>JAXKHW010000351.1:0-2876 GCA_036549635.1 Collinsella sp.
ACCTTTGCCGTCAACTTTGACGACTATCTGGATGTGGGCATCTTCCTGGATCACCGCGTCACCCGCAACCTAGTGCGCGAGCACGCCAAACAGGCGCGCCGCTTCCTCAACCTGTTCGCCTACACCGGCACTGCCACCTGCTACGCGGCCGATGGCGGCGTCGAGGAGACCGTGACGGTCGAGCTCTCCAACACCTATCTGGACTGGGCCGAGCGCAACATGCGCCAGAACGGCTTTGTGGGGCCGCAGCATCATTTTGTGCGCGACGACGTGCTTGCCTGGATTCGCGACCAGCGCCAGACGCGCAACCGCTGGGACCTGATCTTTGTCGACCCGCCCACGTTCTCGAACTCGTCAAAGATGGGCCGCCGTACCTGGGATGTCCAGCGCGACCATGTTGAGCTTTTGGCCGGCGTATCTCGCCTGCTCGCGCAGGGCGGCCATGCCATCTTCAGCTGCAACCTGCGCGGCTTCCGCCCCGAAACGCGCAAGCTCGCGCGCGCGGGCGTCGTGCTGGAGGACATTACGGCGCAGACCATTCCCGAGGACTTCGCACGTAACCAGAAGGTGCACCACTGCTATATCGTGCGCCGCCTGCCCATTGAGGACGCCATGGCCGAGGTCGGCTTTAGCGCCGAGGAGATTGCCGAGCGAACCGAGGAGCTGCGCAACCCCGAGGCCCGTAAGCCTCGCGCGGCAGTGCCCGCGCACGCGCAGGCCGGCAACGGCAAGCCTAAAAAGAAGAAGTTCTACGCCAGCAAGCCCAAAGGCAAATAACAAAGTTGCGGTGGAATACGGACTGTTTTGCCTGGAATTAGGCAAATATAGACCGTATTTCACCGCAACTCATAGTGGGATGGTGGCCGGCGATCTAGCCTTGGGTGACCAATCGGTAACCGATACCCACATGCGTTTGAATATAGCGCGGATGCGCGGGATCGGACTCGATCTTCTTGCGCAGCGTGCCCATAAAGACACGCAGGCTCGCCAGGTCGCTCTTAGTTGCCGTGCCCCAAATCTCGTGCAGGATAAACTGGTGCGTCAGCACTTTGTCGGCGTTGTGTGCCAGCAGGCACAGGAGCTTATACTCGATCGGCGTCAGATGCAGTTCCTCGCCATCCATCGTGGCGATGCCGGCATCAAAATCGATATGCAGCTCACCGGTATCGAACGAGCCCTCGGAGGCAACACCGCCCGTTTGCGCATACGAAAGGCGCCTGAGCGTCGTGCGAATACGCGCGAGCAGCTCCTCGACCGAAAACGGCTTGGTCAGATAGTCGTCAGCACCGGCATCGAGCGCGCGGATTTTGTCCGCATCCTCGCTGCGCGCCGAGACCACGATAATCGGCATGCCCGACCATGCGCGCACCGACTCCACCACCTTGACGCCGTCCATATCGGGCAGGCCCAGATCGAGCAGCACAATGCTCGGCGTCTGCGACGAGGCGGCGGCGATGGCGGCATGGGCGGTCTCCACGGCCATATGGCGCAAGCCGTGCGCCTCGAGCGCAGCAACAATAAGATTGCGAACGGCAGGGTCGTCCTCAACGACCAAGATGAGCGGTTTTACGGCAGAGTTCGGCACGGCGCTACTCCTTATCAAACGAAACGTCGGCGGCAGGAAGCTCAATCGTAAAGACCGAGCCGTGCGGGTCCGCCGCGGCAACCTCTATGCTACCGCCATGCGCCAACGCAATGGAACGGCAGAGCGAAAGACCCAGGCCCACGCTGCGGTGACTGTCAGCCAGACCGTGGTTGGCGGTGTAGAACGACTCAAAGATCCGCTCGCGGTCCTCGGGTGCGATGCCCGGACCATCATCGACCACCGAGCACGCCACGCGTCCATCGTCGACGCTAATCGAAATCATGATATGCGAGCCTGTGGGCGTATAGGTGATGGCGTTGTTCACCAGATTGACCACCAGCTGCACCATCAGGCGTGCATCGACGTTGACGAGCGCCGGCTCATCGCACGCCACCACCTTAAGGTCGTGCTCGCGCACGGCAGGGTTCACGTGGCGCAGCGCCTCCTCGACGATATCGTCCATGAGCTCGAGCGTGGTCGACAGGCGCATACCGCCACCCTCGAGTTTGGTGATGGCGAGCAGATTCTCGACGGTGGCGTTGAGCCACAGCGCATCCGAGCGAATGGACAGGAGCATGCCGCGGCGCGTCTGGCTATCGAGCACGGCCGTGCCGGTCGAGCCCTGGTCGAGCAGCACGTCGGCATTGCCCGAAATACTGGTGAGCGGCGTGCGCAGGTCGTGCGAGATGGAGCGCAGCAGGTTGGCGCGCAGCTGCTCGTTTTTGGCGAGCACCGCCGCCTCCTCGCGGGCCTCCATGGCGCGGGCGCGATCGAGCGCCAGCTCGCCTTCGCTCACGATGGCATCGGCCAGCATCCGCTCCTCGTGCGTCAGCACGTCGGGCTCGGCAACGATGGCGAGTACCCCCACCACCGAGACGGGATCGCCCGTGCGCACCATAGTGTCGCCCGAACACACCGTCAGGTATATGCCGTAGAACGCCGAGCCGCCATAGGTGGCATCGAGTGGCGTTCCCACATAGGCGGACGCCGAGAGCCGCGGCGGCATCTGCGGCGCCAGTTCGTGCACCGGTGCCGCATCGCCCACAGCTGTGTACGTCGCACGCGGCAGCAGGTCATCATCGTCGGCGTCGGCGCTGTACCACACGACCGGACAGCCCGAAAGACGCGCCAGCTGCGTTGCCATGGCATGGATAATTTGCTGCTGGTCGGCACACCGCTGCAGCATGCGGTTGGTCTCGAGCACCATATGCGTGCGGCGGTCGCTGGCGGCAGCCTGTGCCAAGGCGCGGCGCAGGGCCAACGCAATCGAGCTCGACACAAGCGAGACCAC
>JAXKHW010000049.1:0-5548 GCA_036549635.1 Collinsella sp.
CCGTTGCCAAGGAGCTCGTCCACAACGTCAAGTTCCTCAACATCACCTGCGCTCCCGAGGGCAAGCTCGCCGTCGAGTCCGCCGATGATCCCAATGCGCTGACGCTGCTCATCCCGCGCGCCAACGACAAGGGCTTCGCCATGACCGGTTCCTACACCTGCATGACCCTGCTCTCCACCCTTATTTTCGACACTGCCTCTGACGAGCAGAAGGCCGAGTGGGTCGAGACGATTGCCAAGATGGGCGAGGAGGTCATCTCCCGTGAGCCTGAGATCGCCGATTACCTGGCTGGCGACTTCAACCGCGTGACCTACTTGGGTTCTGGCTCCTTCGGTGGCCTTGCCCAGGAGAGCCAGCTCAAGATCCTCGAGCTCGCTCACGGTCTGGTTGCTACTTCCTACGACACCTCCATGGGCTATCGTCACGGACCTAAGTCCTTCGTCGACGATAAGACGCTCGTCTTCGTGTTCGTCAACAACGACGCCTACACCCGTCAGTACGACATCGACATCCTCAACGAGATCGGTGGCGACAAGATTGCTCAGCACACCGTTGCCGTTCAGCAGGATGGCGCTACCGTCTACGAGGGCGAGTCCTTCACCTTTAAGGGCTACGAGGCGCTTCCCGAGGGCTACCTTGCCCTGCCGTTCGTGATGTTTGCCCAGGCTATCAGCCTGCTCAACTCCGTGCGCGTGGGCAACACGCCCGATACGCCGAGCCCCACCGGCACGGTCAACCGCGTGGTCAAGGGTGTGACGATTCACCCCTTCACCGCTTAATCGCGTCCCCCTGTAAGGGCGCCCGTCCGCTCATAACGGCGGGCGGGCGCTTTTTGTTTTTACATGGACCGGGTATAAGCATTACCACAGTCAACTGCTTTAGAAGCAAGGAGTGCATATGAGCACGTACGCAATTAAGGCTGACAAGTTCTTCTTGCCGGCAGGCCCGCAACTGGGCGGCTATCTTATGGTCGAGGATGGCGTCTTTGGCGCCTGGCAGGCCGACGAGCCCTCTTGCGAGATTAAGGACTACACGGGATCGTGGATCGCACCGGGTATGGTCGATACTCACATCCATGGCTTCTATAACCACTCGACTACCGATAACGATCCCGAGGGCATTGATATCAGCTCGACCGAGCTCGCCCGTCGCGGTACCACCAGCTGGCTGCCCACGACGTTCACCGATGGCGTCGAGCAGATCAAGGATGCCTGCGCCGCCATCGCCCAGGCGGACGAGGGTCGCGGCCCCGACTTCTGCGGTGCTCGCATTCAGGGCATCTACCTGGAGGGCCCCTTCTTTACCATGAAGCACGTGGGCGCGCAGAACCCCGCTTATCTTATCGATCCCTCCGAGGAGGTCTTCGATCAGTGGCAGGAGGCTGCGGGCGGTCGCATCGTTAAGAGCGCCATGGCGGCCGAGCGCGACGGTGCCGCTGCTTATGCGGCTGCTCTGAACGCCAAGGGTGTGGTGACCAGCATCGGTCACTCCGACGCCACCTACGATGAGTGCATCGCCGCCATCAACGCCGGTGCCAGCTGCTTTACGCATACCTATAACGGCCAGCGCGGGCTGCATCACCGTGAGCCCGGTGTCGTGGGCGCTGCCATGTCCACGCCCGAGACCTACGCCGAGATCATCTGTGACGGTAAGCACGTAAACCCTGCCGCCATCAAGGCGCTGCTGCAGGCAAAGGGCTGGCAGCACACGGTGCTCATCACCGACTGCCTGGGTTGCGGCGGCATGCCCGAGGGCAGCTACACCAGTGGTGGCATGGACGTCATCATGAAGGACAACCTGTGCTGGCTCGCCGACGGCAAGAGCATTGCCGGCTCGGTGCTCACGCTTGCCCAGGGCGTCAAGAACATTGTCGATTGGGGCATCGCCAGCGCTGATATCGCCATTCGCATGGCAACCGAGGTGCCGGCTCGCTCTGCGCACATCGAGGATAAGTGCGGCAGCATCATGCCGGGTCGCGACGCCGACTTTGTCGTGTTCGACCATGAGCTCACCCTCGTCGAGACGTATGTTGGCGGCCAGAGCGTCGGCAACGCCTTTACCGAGTAGCGATAGAAAAAGACGGCGGGCCCGAATCTGCTCGGACCCGCCGTATGGGTTAAACGCTCAAAAGCACCTTAACAGTTACAGCTTGTTAGCGATCTTCTTTGCCGTGCGCTTGACGCCGGCCACAAGACCCCCCGCGGGATGCTCCTTTTCGTATGCTAGACGCTTCTCGCGCTTGGCATACTCTTCGACGATGATATCGCCGTACTCATTTTCGATTTTGTCGAAGAAATCGACGGCTCCCTTAATCTCTTCGGCAGTTGGGTGCCCCTTCTGGACGCCGCCGGCGAGCTTGAACGGCCCCCACGTATCAAAGCCGGGACAGCCGTAGACGCCCATAAAGATGGCCTGTCTCATGCGGCAGATGCCATCGATATCCTTGCCGTACCACTTGTTTTTGCCACCGTAGGTCATAAGGCCAAACACCTTGTCCTGCGGCTGCAGCACGTTAGTGAGCACGCGCGCCATATCTTTGTCGATCTCGGAGTAATAAATGCCCGTGGCGACGCCGATCAGATGATATTCGTGCAGGTCGGGGTACTCGTTTTTACCGAGCGTCTTCACATCGAGGGTATCGATCTCGGGGTGTGCCTCGACGATGGCGTCCACGAGCTTTTTCGTATTGCCGTGGTGGCGTGAGGCATAAAGGATGATGGTTCGCATAAGAAGGCCTTTCAGCTGTAATTGCATCAATGTCTGTATGGTACCCCGTTGCATGGCTGGGAAACCGGACGCATCGATGAACGTGCGGGTTTGTCCTTTGGTCAGGGCCGAGACGGGTTCTTGCGAGCAAAAAGCAGTTGTTCGAAAGGATGGACAATGGAATACGCTCTCTCCAACGATTCGATTTCTATCAAGGTCTCCACGACCGGTGGTTCGTTTACCTCGATTGAGGCTGGAGGTCGCGAGTACTTGTGGCAGGGCGATCCCGCCGTGTGGTCCGGCCAGGCACCGATTTGCTTCCCGATTTGCGGAGGTTTGCGCGATAACAGCGCCATGACGTTTGCCGGACATCATGTGAAGCTCGCCCGCCACGGCTTTGCGCGCAAGCAGGAGTGGAAGCTGCTGAGCCAGAGCGAGAACGAGCTGGCGATGTGCCTGGCATCCGAGGATAACGCCGCGCTGCTGAGCGATTATCCGTATCCGTTTAAACTTGTCGCCCGCTATACGCTCGAGGACGCCGCCGTGCGTGTCTCCTATGAGGTTACCAACGAGGGCACCGAGGACATGCCTTTCTTTATCGGTGGACACCCCGGCTTTAGGTGTCCGCTCGACGAGGGCGAGTCCTATACGGACTACGAGTTGCGTTTTGAGAAAGACGAGGCTGCGGAGCTCTGCACCGCCGTTCCCTCGACCGGATTGATTGATGTGGACAACCGCTCCAAGAACCCCATGGTGGGAAAGACGCTGCCCCTGTCGTATGAGCTCTTCGATTTTGCGGAGACCATCTTTGACGTGCTCGAGAGCCGTCAGGTCACGCTTTCCAAGAAGGGCGAGGACAAGGGCGTTCGCTTGAGCTTTGAGGGCTTCCCGTATCTCATTGTGTGGAGTAAGCCCGAGGGCGATTTTGTGGCAGTTGAGCCCTGGGGCGGTCTTTCGACCTGTTCCGATGAAGACGACGTGCTTGAGCATAAGCGCGGCTGCCTTGTCGCCAAGCCCAAGGAGACCGTCGTCCGCTCGTTCACGATTGAGATTCTGTAGTCGCATGTAGCCAATTCGTTTTGCAAGGCATAAGGAGCCTGCGAGATAAGGAGCTAGAAATGATCCTCACCGTTACGATGAACCCGTCCGTCGATACGCGCTATCAGCTTGATGAGCTCATTATCGACGACGTCAACCGCGTGACGCCCGAAAAGACCGCCGGCGGTAAGGGCCTCAACGTGGCCCGCGTCCTGGGCCAGCTGGGCGACGATGTCGTGGCAACCGGCCTGCTTGGTGGTCATATGGGCGCCTATATGGCCGAGCTCATGGATGCCAACGGCATTAAGAATGATTTTGTGCCCATCAAGGGCGAGACCCGCATCTGCCTCAATATCCTTCATGCCGGCAACCAGACCGAGCTGCTCGAGAGCGGCCCGACGATTGCCCCCGAGGAGCTCGATGCCTTTACCGCCAAGTTTACTGAGCTTGCGGGCAAGGCCGACGTCGTCACCATTTCGGGTTCTCTGCCCCGCGGTGTCGAGGCAGACTACTATGCCAAGATTACGGGCATTGCCGAGAACGCCGGCGCCAAGGTGCTGCTCGATACCTCGGGTGCTTCGCTCGAGGCCGCCCTTAAGTCCGAAATTAAGCCCGAGCTGGTCAAGCCTAACCTGACCGAGATCAACGGCCTTCTGGGCACGAGCTTTACCACCGACGATGTGGACGAGCTCCGCGCCGCGCTCGCCTCTGATGCCCGCTTCTCCGATATCCCCTGGGTCGTCGTGTCCATGGGCGCTGCCGGCTCCGTTGGCTTCCACAATGGCCGTGCGTTCCGCGTAAAGACGCCCGATATCCCTGCCGTTAACGCCACGGGCTCTGGTGACTCCACTATCGCTGGCTTCGCGCATGCCATTGCTGCCGGCGCAGACGACGAGACGGTGCTGCGTACCGCCAACACCTGCGGCAAGCTCAATGCCATGGATCCCATGACCGGTCATCTGGTCATGGACCGTTGGGACGAGGTCTACAACGGCGTTGTCGTGACCGAGCTGTAAGGGCTTGGGCGACAGCCCCGGCATCGGTTGTTTGCTTATGGTTAGAGCCGACGACAAGTGTGGCAGCATTATGCCCGGCCGCGATGCCGACTTTGTCGTGTTCAATCCCGACCTTACCCTGGTCGAGACGTATGTGGGTGGCAACAGCGTCGGTAACGCGTTTGCCGAGTAGCCGCCAAAGAAGCGATCCGAGAGGGGATTTAGATGATTTACGGTGCATTGGGCGATATCGAGGAGTACCGCGGAATGCTCAAGGGCCTCGACGTGCTGATCGACTGGCTCGAGGAGAACGATCCGGCGCAGCTCGAGGTCGGCAGCCATCCGATTCTGGGCGACAAGGTCTATGCGAACGTCATGGCTCCCACGACGCGTCCCGAGGCCGAGGCTCACTATGAGACGCATCAGCGCTATCACGACCTGCAGATCGATGTCGAGGGTCGCGAGGCCTTTAAGGTCGCTACGGGCAGCTTGACGCTGGTCCAGGAGTTTGACGAGAAGGACGACTACGATCTGGTCGATTCCGACGCCTCGATCGCCGGCGATCTTGCTGACGATAAGTTTGCGCTGTTCGTTGCCGGCGAGCCTCATATGCCCACGCTCGAGTTCCCGGGCGATGGCGCGCAGCCGGTCAAGAAGATCTGCTTTAAGCTACTTGCAGATGCTTACTGGGAGGAGTAACGCGCTGCTCGTGAGCTAGCGTGATTTCCCTTGGGGAACGCGTTTGAGCCCCGCTGATCGCGGTCCCCTTGGGGATTGCGGTTGGCGGGGCTTGTTGTTGAGTAGGGGAG
>JAXKHW010000352.1:0-2708 GCA_036549635.1 Collinsella sp.
GCGCAAAAACCGTTACGACACGCGCGCCGAGGCCGAAGCCGTTATGGCCGACTGCGAAAACCGCGGACGCCGCGGGCTGGCCTGCTACAAATGCGAATACTGCGGCGGCTGGCACCTGACGTCGCACCCTTGGAAATAGGGACCGCATCGGCACGGCACTAGCGAAGCCCCGGTAATCGCACGCAAGCTACGAGCGCGGCGGCACCAACACATCGTAGCGAACGGCCTTGCCCGCAAGTTGATAGCTCGGCTTAACGCCGGCAAGCAGTGGCCCCTTCACCGGCCGCTTGATAACGACCTTGCGCGGGTGCACCGCAAGCGCAGCTTCGACCAGCGTCTCCTCATCGGCGCACGGCTGTTCCAGATGATGCAAGAGTTGGAACTTCTTTTTAACCGCCGCGCTCTTGGTGCGCTCGGGAAACATGGGGTCCAGATACACCACGTCGGGAGCCGCAAGCTCGCCCTGCCCGATCAACTCAGCTGCATGGCGAAGGCCGGCAATGCTGTCCTCGCCGGCATGTAAGCGCATGCGTGCCACGGCTGTCGCAAGCGCCGGATCATCTGCCGCACGATCCAAGGCATCCTTGAGGAGCGCCGCGATCACGCAATCCTGTTCATACAGATCGACGGTAAAGCCCGCGGTCGCCAGCAGCAGCGAATCCTCGCCAAAGCCTGCCGTGGCGTCAATCGCCCATGGGCTCTCGATGCCTTTTGCGCGCGCAGCCTTTACCAGCAGCTCTTGCCGCAGACGGCCCTGCTTGAGCCGCGGCAGCATGCGGTCAAAATCGGCGCGCAGCTCCATCGTGCCGTCAGTGAGCGTGAGGCCCTCGGGCTTCCCGG
Source organism: Collinsella sp. (assembly GCA_036549635.1). Taxonomy (GTDB): domain Bacteria; phylum Actinomycetota; class Coriobacteriia; order Coriobacteriales; family Coriobacteriaceae; genus Collinsella. Next base: position 841 of record JAXKHW010000352.1, read on the forward strand.
TCAGCTCAAGCCCCGCGGCCCGAGCAACAGAAAAGGGATCGACGACGCCCATGGGTACTCCTTAACAAGCAAAACGAATACGTGAGCGCCGTTTATGCCGGCACCCAACCGTCCGCTATTGTCCCACATGCGACATGGCCCACAGCATCCCAATGCAAAGCACCGCCATCAATCCCGTGCACACGGCAGCGATCACAGAATCACCCATGCGCCTTCCCAACGACCGCGGCTCACGCACTTGCCCTGCTCCGTACATCATGGCTCCTCCTTGAGACCAACTCCTTGTTACGGCCTCATCATCTCAGCGCCGCACATGAGCTGCCATCGATTTGGCTTACGTCCAGCTTTCCCTTTTGAAAGGTTGGGTTGGGCCGCGCGGGCTCAAAGCGCTTTCAGGCGCATGCATCGCTGCGTTGAACTACAATGTGCTTCACCATATGTGCAGTACATTGGGTGCGCCAAGTTGGCGTACTCGTATCGAAAGGACCAGCCATGAGCTTCACTCGCAAGACTCTCAAAATCCTTGCTCTCATCTACTTTGTTTTGGGCATCGCCAGCCTCGTCACCGCCGGCGTCGGTATCGCCACGGGCGGTCTCGATTCCACGTACGGTTCGTACGCCACGCTCGCGGCGGTCGTGCTTATCGCCAAGGGTCTCGTCGACCTTGCCGCAGGCGTCGCCGGTATCAAGGGCGCCAACAAGCCTTCGCAGGTGGACGGCGCGTTTAAGCTCGGTATTGTTGCCGCGGTCGCCACGCTTGCCCAAGCGGTGCTCACGCTTCCCGCGTTTGGCGGCGACGCCATCAACTTTGGCGCCTTTGTCATCGTGGTGTACGACCTGTTCTTTGTTCAGCAGGCACACGCCGTTAAGGCCGAGAACAAGGACCGCCTGTAGGCACCTGTCTCCCATAGCCCCTGCTATCAAGCAGCTAAAAAGGGCCGATCGCGCATCTCCGCGGTCGGCCCTTTACGTTTGCCCAGATAAAACCTACCAAAATAAACCTGTCCCTTTTTGGCAGGTTGTTAGCTGTGGCGGTACTCGGCGATGATGAAGTCAATATCGGTTTGAAGGGTGTCCAAGTTTGCCAGGCGCTCTTTGTCGGCAGGGCGCGTGCGGTAGTAGTACGGCGTCATCTGGAACACCGCCTCGATATCGGCCTGGGTCTGAAGCGTAATGTTCGCAGACACCCGCTGTGTTCCGACCAACTCGAGCCCGGTGGTCTTCGGCAGTTTTTCATCGTTGAGATATGGCGTATCGTAGAGCACTTCCTTGAGCCCAAAGAGGTGACGGGCACCCGGCACCACGGTATAGAGCGAGCCCTCTGGCGCCAGCACGCGGGCAAACTCACGCTCGTTAAAGGGAGCAAAGAGCTCGGTCACCATATCGAAGGCGCCATCGGCCACGGGGATGTCCTTCATGTTGGCCACGAAGTAGGTCGCATCGCCGCGCGTGGCGGCCAGGCGCACCATTTCTTTGCCCAAATCAAACCCGTAAGCGTCCACGCCCGGCACCGCGCCCATGGCGCTGGTGTAGTAGCCCTCGCCACAGCAAATATCGAGCAACGTCATGGGACAGTTCGTAGACGCGGCACGTCCAAACACCCGCTCGCGCACCAGCTCAACCATCGCATCGCGCAACGGCGCATAGTAGCCGCGGTTCAGAAAGTCACGTCGGCTGCGCGCCTGCGACTTGGGATCGCCCATGGAATCGCCGCTCTTGGACGAGCGTAGGAGGTATAGATAGCCCTCGCGCGCACGGTCAAACCGGTGTCCGCCCGCGCATGCAGCACCGCGCTCGTTGTCCGCCAACGGCTCATGGCAAACGGGACACAACAACATGGCAACTCCTTAGCGCGAACAACACAACGC
>JAXKHW010000353.1:0-3794 GCA_036549635.1 Collinsella sp.
CACCGCGTTTCAGTATCGCGGCGGCACGCTGTTATGCTCCATCCTCACGCTCATGGTCATCGCGGCCTGCGTGCAGCCCCAGGGAATGGTTGCCCGCGCGCTGTCCGCCGAGCCGCTCGTGTGGGTTGGTAAGCGCTCGTACAGTATCTATCTGTGGCACTATCCACTGCTGCTGCTTATGAACCCGGTCGCCAACATCAGCGATACGCCCTGGTGGCAGTACATCTTACAGGTACTTGTGGTGGTCACCGTAGCCGAGTGCTCCTATCGCTTTATCGAAACGCCGTTTAGGAAGGGCGCCTTCGGCCGCACTGTCGCCGAATTCCGCGATGGCACCACCACGCCCGCCAACTGGGCACGCGCGCACGTCCCTGTCTGCGCAGCCTGCACTGTCGTGTTGGTCGTTGCACTGGGCGGCCTGATCTCTGTGCCCGAAACGTCTGCACTGAGCGGCGAGGGCGCAGAAGTTCTGAACAAGGAAGCCAAAAACACCGCGCCCACCGACCAGCAGGCGGCCGACGACACCGACAAGGACAACGACGGCTTCCCCGATGGCTCCTACGACCTGTTGATGATCGGTGACTCCGTGTCGCTGCGCGCCGTTGATTCCTTTGACGGTGTGTTCCCGCACAGTCATATCGATGCCGAAAAGGGCCGCCAGTTTGATGCGGGCCGCGCGACATTTGAGGGCTATATCCAGCAGAACCTTGCCGGCAAGATCGTGGTCTTTGCCCTGGGCACCAACGGTTTGGTAACGGACGCCCAGGTCGATGCGATCATGGCCGACGCCGGCGAGCAGCGTATTGTCGTGTTTGTAAACACGCGTAGCCCGCAGCCGTGGGTTGGCTCTACCAACCAGGCCATCGCCAACGCTGCTACGCGCTACAAGAACGTGCGCGTTATCGACTGGTACGGATACAGTGCCAATCTCAACGACCTGTTCGATGGCGATGGCACGCACCTATCGACCACTGGCGTGACTGAGTACCTCAACTTGATCCACGATGCCGTCAAGAAGGACCTGCCCGTACACCCCGAGGATCACGTCAACGATCCGCAGCCGGCAGCCGTCAAGTCTGCCACCGACGCACTCGTCAATGCGCTCGCTCTCAAGCCGCACAAGCTGGGCACCGACAAGTAACCTGCAGCGCAAACTTCCCACATCCGGAGGGGGTGTCTGCCACGGCAGACACCCCCTCCGGCAGTTAGGGACACTCCTGGCGCAGCCAATGAAGACCTCTACGGATGAATTCCAGGCCGCTCCGTCGCTCCAGACATCGTTTCCGCGCCTCGTGCCTGCCCCAAACAATCAAAACAAGCCCTTTTCGCCGCAGCCTCAAAGGTCTGTGGGCAAAAAAGGGCAAATATGAGTACTGTTACCATTTTAGTAGCAGGCAAAACCACCCAAAATGACGTCCGAGCGACCCCTACAACCCCCTAAAGCAGCCAACCTGACTGGTTTAAGGCGTATTGGAGCCAATTTTAATGAACATACTAAAGGCTATGTTCATTATCTTTTAGGATGTAAATGCTATTCACTTAGCAACAGTACTCATATTTGGCATTTTTTGTCCATTGCTATATAACTAACACCCTATAGCAGACAAAAAACAGGCCGCAGCCCATCGCTGCGGCCTGTTCGGAAGCAAAAGTGGGCGTTAAGCGCTGTAGCCCATCGCCTGCAGAACAAACATGACGACCGTGAGCACCGTAATCACACCGATAGTCGCCCAAGTGAGCACATTCCACACGCGGCCGTTGCGGTTGGCACCCATAATGTGACGGTCGGCTGCGATAACCACCTGGAACACCAGAACCACGGGCAACAGCACACCATTGATGACCTGTGAGGTCATCATAATCTGGAACAGATCGACGCCGGGCATAAGCACCAGCACTGCAGAGATACCGATGATGGCCGTAATGATGCCGCGATAGACCGGGGCCTCGTCCCAGCTGCGGTCGGCACCGCGCTCCCAGCCAAATGCCTCGCAGATAGCGCTCGACGTAACGCCCGGCAGCACGCAGGCAGCCAAGAAGCTCGCCGCGACCAGGCCCGAGGCAAACAGTACCGTGGACCACTGACCCGCAATAGGCTCCAACGCGCGGGCGGCATCGGCAGCATCGCTAATCTGAATACCCGCCGGGAACAACACCGTACCGGTCGTGATGATAATAAAGCCGGCAATGACATCGGCGGCAAGCGAGCCGCTCACGGTATCGATGCGCTGCAGCACGATATCGTCCTCGCCCGCATTCTTATCGACCACGTTGTTCTGCGCCAAGAAGATCATCCACGGCGCGATGGTGGTACCGATCGTTGCGACCACAAGCGACACGTAGCTGGGGTCATTTTGGATGTTGGGCACAACCAGGTCGACCGCCACCTCGCCCCAGCTGGGACCAGCCATAAATGCAGCGACAATGTAGGTCACAAACACGCAGCTCACCAGCAGCAGAATCTTCTCGATGCGCTGGAAGCTGCCCGACATGGTAAGCATCCAAACCAGCAGCGCCACGAGCGGCACCGAGATGCTCGCCGGCACGCCAAAGAGGGCAAGGCCGCTCGCGATACCCGCAAACTCCGAAATGGTCACGGCTGTATTGGCGATCAGCAGCGCTGCCATGGCCAGCACGCTCCTGCGCACGCCAAAGCGCTCGCGAATGAGCGAGGCCAAGCCCTTGCCTGTGACGCAGCCGCAACGCGCCGCAGTCTCCTGCGTCACGATAAGCAGCACGGTCATGACGGGAAGCATCCACAGCATCTTGTAGCCATAGCTGGCACCGGCGCTGGAATACGTGGCGATGCCGCCGGCGTCATTACCCGAAAGCGCCGCCAGAAGGCCAGGACCCATGGCGCCAAAGATGGCCGCGATGGTCAGCTTTTGCTTGGTGCTCGCCTTTTGCTTCGTGTTTTGCACGTGACCACCTACCCCATGACCGACATGGTGAGCAGCACTGCAGCGATGCAGTACGCCAAGCATGAAATCATGACGGCAATGACGTTCATGGCGGTACCCGACGTATTGAGGTCGTGCTCGTCACGCCAGAACAGCACCATCAGGTAAATCACGGCGCTCATGTTGCCAATCAGGCAGACAATGGCCGCGATGTTAAAGCAGCCGGTAAAGAGCTGCTCTTCAAACATGGGCGCGTCGAGGAACGCAGCGGTGCGCACCAGCTGGGCGCACAGGTAGGTCACAAGCGACAGAATCAGGCCCATGCCCGTGCTCTGGAAGAAAAATCCCAGATACGGCTTGGGCTCATCGTCATGGCCGTCGTACTCCAGGAAGTAATTCTTGACGAACGACACCATACGCGAGGCAGCCAGCAACACGAGCGGCATGGCGCACATGGGAAACACCACCAGATGCGCGGAGCCCAGCGCCGTCCCCAGCACTGTTGCCATGATGCACGAGGCAATGCCCCACACGACAACCCAGTACTGGCGATGCACAAACCAGCTAAGCACATTCGTCGAGTCGTCGGACGCGCTGTCGCCCGAGCCGACGCCTGCGATCTGCAGGTCCTCCTGGTGCTCCTCGGCGATAACGTCCATGGCGTCGTCAAAGGTCACGATACCCAAAATGTGGCGGTTCTCGTCGCAAACGGGGATGGCAACCAGGTCGTACTTGGTCATCTCGTCCGTTACGTCTTCCTGGTCGTCGTCGGGCGACACATAAACCAGGTCGCGATAGGCTAGCTGGCCCAGCGTGGCGTCGCGGTCGGCCACGATAAGTGTGCGTAGCGAAAGCACGCCAGTGAGCATGCCGCTCGGGTCCTCGGTATAGACG
>JAXKHW010000354.1:0-1683 GCA_036549635.1 Collinsella sp.
CACCGCCGTCAACGCGTTCCTCAGGGCGCTCGTCCGAGAGGGCGGGATGCCGTTCGAGATGAGGGTCAGGACGCCGGCGCCCGACGGGGAGACGGCGAGATAGCCGGCAGGCCGGCATGTCAATCCTGGTCTAACAGAGCCTTTCTTTTTATAACTGCCGCCCCACGCACCCACAAATCACCCTGGCGGCATACAATCCATCAGGCGCCCCTTACGCGGGCGCCTTTTATATGGGGAGATGATTCGCATGCAGATCAACAAGGTCGCCTTTATCGGCAAGGGCGGCGTCGGCCTGCTCTACGGCAGCATGATCGCCAGGGCGCTCGGCAGCGACGCCGTCGAATACGTTATGGATGACGCACGTTTTGAGCGTCACGCGGGCGATGCGCTCACCGTCAACGGCGAGCCCTGTGTGCTCAAGTCCATCCGCGCCAGCGAGGTAACGCCCGCCGATCTGGCCATCCTTACAGTCAAGACGACTGGACTCGATGTGGCACTCAAGACTATGGAGCGCGTCGTGGGACCCAACACGCTCATCGCCTCGCTGTGTAACGGCATTACAAGCGAGCAGAAGATTGCCGAGCGCTTTGGCTGGAAGCACACCGTCCTGGGTATCTGCCAGGGCATGGACGCCGTATTCCTCGACGGCGCGCTCACCTTTACCAACACTGGCGAAATCCGCTTTGGTGCGGCAGCCGGCACCAACCCCGCGACCGTCGCCGCCATCGACGAGCTCTACACACGCTGCGGCATCGCCCATACCGTCGAGAGCGACATTGCGCACCGCATGTGGGCCAAACTCATGCTCAACGACGGCATCAACCAGACTTGTATGGCCTACGGCGGGACCTACGGAAGCGCCACGGAGCCGGGCTCCGAGCAGCGTCGCTGCTTTGTTTCCGCCATGCGCGAGACGCTTGCGGTCGCCAACGCCGAGGGCGTTGAGCTGACCGAGGCAGACCTGACGCAGATGGTGCACCTCATCGAGGGAATCGACCCCGCCGGTATGCCCTCGATGGCGCAGGACCGCATCGCACAACGAAAAACCGAAGTTGAGGAGTTCGCGGGCACCATCTGCCGTCTGGCGGCCAAGCACGATATCCAGGCACCGCAGAACGAATGGCTCTATCAGCGCATTCGCGATATCGAGGTAAGCTGGTAGCGCCAACGCGCCGCATTCCACAGCCTTAACAGCAAAGCCGCCGCAAGGGAACCTTTCCCCCTGCGGCGGCTTTCATCTTCGTCTATGACCGGCAGCAACCTCACAACAGTTAGCGTTGCGACTCAGGCACCTCGTCCTCGCCATCGCGGCAAAGAACTACACCCGCACTTCCCAGCAGCGCAGCCGCGATCAACGCACCGACCACGATAGAGACAGCCCCACAAGACCCCTGCATACCCGCGACGAGCGCGGCCGTAGGACCAAGGCAACCAAGCGTCAATGCAACGGCGGCAACGGCGATATCTCGAGCGTTCACAAGACCACTTCCTCCACGAGAAAGACTTTGCTTCTCGTGACTTAGTGTGCCCCGCGCCCATATGCGCGGCGTACTGCCACGGTAAGCGCTCTGTTAACTCAAACGCATACATAGAACGGGCGTCCTTACGTTGCCCTAAAGCTCGGTAAAGACGCCCGTCCGCCAAATATCCGTGATGCAGAAAAATTACCAGCCAGTGTAGTAA
>JAXKHW010000355.1:0-2139 GCA_036549635.1 Collinsella sp.
GCCTCGGCTCATCTCGAGGCCAACTTAATCGGGTATGCGGGCGACCTGTACGGCGCCTCGGTTTCGCTGGCGTTTACGCGCTGGCTGCGCCCGTCGCGCGTGTTCGATTCGTTGGACGAGCTTATCGCGACCGTCGAGGGTAACATTGACGATATCCGTCATCATTTGGGCGAGCAGGGGGTGAGCATCCGTGATTAGCGATGAGGAAAAAGACCAGGTACGCGCTGCGTCCGATCTGGTTGCCATCGTGCAGGAAACGGTTGAGCTCAAGCCCCGTGGCCATGAGTTTTGGGGTTGCTGCCCCTTCCATGGCGAAAAGACCCCGTCGTTTCACATTATCCCTGCCACGCAGGTGTGGCACTGCTTTGGCTGTGGCGAGGGCGGCGACGTCTTCACCTACATCATGAAGCGCGAGAACCTGAGCTTTCCCGAGTCGATTCGCTACCTGGCCGACCGTGCCGGCATTGAGCTGCACGATACCGGCGCTTATCGCGAGCGCGGCACCAAGCGCGCCCGCATCTACGACCTATGTGCGGAAACCACCCAGTTCTATCACACCATGCTTATGCGCGGTAAGGACAGCCGTCCGCGCGAGTACTTCGCCAGTCGCGGTATGGGCGGCGATGTCTGCCGCCGCTACTGCCTGGGCTTTGCACCGGGTCGCAATGCGCTGGTGTCGCATCTGTCGCAGGCGGGCTTTACCCCGCAGGAGATGATCGACGCCAACGTGGCCGTGAGCCGCGGGCGCGGACAGCTCGCGGATCGCTTTTACGACCGCGTGATGTTTCCCATCTTTGATGAGCAGGGTCACAATATCGCCTTTGGCGGGCGCATCATGGGCGATGGTCAGCCCAAGTACCTCAACACCGCCGAGACGAGCGTGTTCCATAAAAAGCGAAACCTCTATGGCTTTAACTGGGCCAAGGAGTTTATCGTCGCGCAGGATACCGCCATCGTGGTTGAGGGCTATACCGACTGCATCGCCTGCTGGGAGGCAGGGATCAAAAACGTCGTCGCCACGCTGGGCACTGCGCTGACGGAACATCACGTTAAGACACTCACTCGTTTTGCCAAGCGCATTGTATATATGTTCGATGGCGACGCCGCCGGCCAAAAGGCCGCCCGTCGCGCGATTCAGTTTATCGAGCAGGATTCGATGGACCTGCGCTGCGCAGTGCTGCCCGACGGCAACGACCCCATGGAGTTCATTACGGCGCATGGCGGCCAGGAGCTTCAGACGCGCATTGACGCGGCCGAACCCCTCATGGACTTTGTGTACCGCTCGCTACAGGAGTCGAGCGACATTACCACGCCGGGCGGTCGCGCCAAAGCGCTCGAGGACGCGTTGACGCTCATCTACCCGCTGCGTGACAGCTATATGATCGACACGTACTTTATCCAGATTGCCGATCTGCTGGGTTTGGACCTGGAGACCGTGCGTGCGAGTTCCGGCCGTGTGTTTCGCGATGTCGCCAAGCGTGAGGATGCGGAGCGCCGCCGTGAGCAGAGCTACGAGCGTCAACGCGCGCAAGCTGAGCGCGCGGGCAGCGCGGGCGGTCGGGCGTCTGGTTCGCAGGGGACGTCTCGCGGTGCCTGGGCCGCGGGTGCAACGCCGCCGGTGTCCGCACCGGTCGAGGAGGACCCGTACGACTACGTTCCGCTTGATGCCTATGGGGCCGCACCGGTGGACGCCGACGAGGATCTGCCGCCAATCGATGTGCCAGCGGGGATGGAAAGCGCGGCACCCGTTGCCGATAGCTCAAGTGCGGCGGCAGCTCCGTCGATGCCGATTGTTTTGACCGATCTGGAGCGGAAATCCCTGGCGGGGGAGCGTGAGCTGCTGACGATGCTCACGAGCTACCCCGATCTGTTCCGCACGTATGCCGACCGCATTTGTTCTATCGAGTGGGTTGACCCGCGTCACGAGTCCATTGCGTGGGCCGTGCTCGCGACACCACCGGGAACCGATCCTTCGGCCTGCATGGATGCGGCGCGTGCGGTGTGTCCCGAGGCGGCGTCGCTTGTCAGCGCCGGGCGCATCTCGGCAACGAGTAAGCACCCGACCGAGACGACTATCGTCTTTATGCTCGATACGCTCGAGCTCTACACCATCAAGCGTCGCATGCGTGCCGCACAGGC
>JAXKHW010000356.1:0-2831 GCA_036549635.1 Collinsella sp.
ACCATGTCCATCCCCGACGAGATGATCGGCAAGTACTATCGTCTGGCCCGCTCGCTCACCCCGGCCGAGGTCGACAAGATCGACGCCGCCCTGGCCGATGGTTCTGCCGACCCCTACGAGCTCAAGCGCGCTCTGGGCCGCGACCTGTGCGACACCTACCACGGCGCCGGCGCCGGAGACGAGGCTCAGGCCGAGTTCGACCGCGTGTTCAAGGAGGGCCAGCTTGCCGACTTCCCCGAGAAGCATGTCGAGCTGACCGTCAACGACGAGGGCCAGATCTACCTCGCCGGCCTGCTCAAGGACTTGGGCCTTTCGGCGAGCGCCGGCCAGGCTCGTCGCGATATCGACGGCGGTGGCGTCAAGATCAACGGCAAGGCCGTGGCTCCCAAGAGCTACAACATCGATCCCAGCGCCCTCAAACTGGGCGACACCCTCTCCGTAGGCAAGCGCAAGGGCTTCAAGTTGGTCTAACGAGCGAGTTGACCTCACAAGTGCAATAAGGCCGCAGCCGGGAATCCCGACTGCGGCCTTTTTGGTTACGACGATCCCATGGGGACGGAGGGATCATTTGGCGGTGCCGTTAAGCGGAGAGGCGTATTGTTGACCCATCGTTTGGGCATACAATGGCTATTGGTTTGCTGCGGTGAAGGTCTGTCCGCTCCGCAGCTTTTTTCTACGGTTAAAGGAGTATGTATGTCCGTTGAGGTCATGAGGTCTGTGATCGAGGCCGCCGAGGGGCGCGTGCCCGTCGACACGCTGTTTACCAATGCGCAGATTGTCGACGTGTATGGCCAGCGTGTGGCGCCCGGTAGCGTTGCTGTCAAGGACGGTGTAATCGTCGGCGTGCTCTACGATGGTCGCGACGATGCCGCTGGCACCTACGAGGCAACTGAGGTCATCGACTGCCAGGGTCGCTATCTCGCTCCCGGTTTTATTGACGGGCATCTGCATATCGAGTCTTCGAACATCCGTCCCGCCGAGTATGCTCGCATGGCCGCGACGCGCGGTACTACCACCGCCATTGCCGACAGCCACGAGATTGCCAATGTTGCCGGTCTCGACGGCTTGCGCTTTATGATCGAGGATGGTCGCCGCGCGCCCATCTCCATCAAGTACATGATGCCTTCGTGCGTGCCCGCGCTGCCCGACGAGCAGGCCGGTGCCGTTATTTCGGCTGCCGATATGCAGGCGTTTTTTGCCGAGCATCCAGGCGATGTCTTTGGTCTGGGCGAAATGATGAACCTGCCGGGCGTCTTTATGGCCGACCCCGAGACCTGTGCTCGCATCGATGCTGCCAACCAGACGCCGTCCAAGCAGGTTGACGGCCACGCGCCGCTCGTTGCCGGTAAGGACCTCAATGCCTATGCCGCAGCGGGCATTATCGCCGACCACGAGTCGACGATTCCCGAGGAGGCACTCGACAAGCTATCTCGCGGCATGTATGTGATGCTGCGTGAAGGCACGTGCAGCCATGACCTGGCCAATCTATCGCCGATGCTGCTGGAGAATCCCGCGCGCGCCCGCCGCTGCTGCTTTGCGACCGACGACCGCGCTCCCTCCGATGCTCTTTCGACCGGCATGATCGACAATGCCTGCCGCGTGGCCATCGAGGTCGGCGTCGACCCGGTGGTCGCCATCTCCATGGCGTCCCTTTCCACGGCTGAGGCATTTGGCCTGGACCACGGCTGCCGCGACCCGCACGAGCTCCGCGGCGCAATCGCCCCGGGCAAGCGCGCCGACCTGCTGTTGCTTGATGACCTGACGTTTGCCAAGGCTCCGCATCGCGTATATGCCGCCGGTGCTCTGGTGGCGCAGGATGGCACCTTTGTGGGCGAGGTCGCACCCGAGACGGCCGATGTCGCCTCTCTTGCCGATGAGCTGCGTGCTTCCGTTAAGCTGCCGAAGCTTTCGCTCGACGTATTCGATTATGCCTTTAAGCCGGGCGAGGCCGTTATCGATGTCATCCCGGGTATGGCTATCACGGGTATGGCCCGCCCCGAGAGCGCCGAGGACTTGCGTCGCATTATGCTTATCGAGCGCCATGGCCGCGGCGTGTCGCTGCAGGCCGAGGGCGTCGACGGCGACGGCCCCGCTGGCCTGGGCCTGGTTGGCAAGCATATCGGTCGCGGCTGGGTGCGTGGCTTTACCATCACCGGTGGTGCCATTGCCTCCACGATCGGCCACGACTCGCACAACGTGTGCGTGGTGGGCGACAACGCCGCCGATATGATGGCTGCCGTTGAGGCCGTGGGCCAGGGCGGCCACGTGCTGGTGCGCAACGGCGAGGTTGTGGCGCGCATTCCGCTGGCGCTCGGTGGCCTGATGAGCGAGGGCACGGCCGAGGACGTTGCCGCGCAGCACGATGACTTTATGGTCAAGGCGCGCGCCATGGGTATTGAGCCGCCGCTCGACCCCATCATGGGCATCATCTTCCTGCCCCTGCCGGTCATCCCGACGCTCCGCATCCGCCCCGAGGGCATGTTCGACGTTACAACCTTCACCTACGCCGACTAGTCATCGGGGACGTTCTTAAACGACTAGTCATTGGGGACGCTCTTTGGCGGGCTGCCTGACGCCGCGACCGTAGGGCCTCTGGCATGTGTGAGCTATTTGCCAGGTCCTTGTAACGTTTACGCCCGCGGAGTCTTATTTGAGCTCCCTTTGGGTACGTTGGAATTGGATACACGTTCGATTCCAACAAGCCCGAAGGGAGCTTTTCTATGTTTAAACTGATTGCATCCGATATGGACGGCACGTTGCTTGACGAAAACAGCCAGGTGCCTCCCGAGACCTACGAACTGATTCTGGCGCTACACGAGCATGGCGTGCAT
>JAXKHW010000357.1:0-1940 GCA_036549635.1 Collinsella sp.
GCCTAGCTCCTGGGCCCACGTGCCATATAGCTCGCAACCACGGGCGTTGACCTGCGCCTTGACCGTGCCCGGCGCCGGATCGTAGCCGGCGTGCACCAAGCCGCCGTTGGCCTTCGACGCGCCCAGGGCGATGTCGTTCGCCGCCTCGATCACGCATATGGACAGGTCATAGCGCGCGAGCTGCCGCGCAATGGCGCACCCGGTAATGCCTGCGCCCACAATCGCGATATCAAACGTTTCTGCCACGGTGCCTCCAAGACAAGTTGACAGGCTGTCAATAAGACTATCCTACGGGCTACACACCCCCAGTGCGGCGGCAATGCGGCGAACAGCCCCGCAACACCCGCCAACGGCAGACGAGGGGAGACCCGGCAACGCCGACAAGCTCGTCTGAAGACAACTACGGCAACCGTTCGTCTCGATCTGTAACAATTAGATGAGGATTTGGGTTCCAGATGTTACAGATTGAGACGTTTGCCAGGCGGCCCCTCTGTTTGTCTCGATCTGTAACATCTAGACCCGGATTCCGCTCCTAACTGTTACAGATTGAGATGTTTGTGTCCGCGCTAGCCCTGCCCCTAGCCGTGGTCCCATATAAACAAACCCCGTGGTAAACTTGACCGAACTGTTAATATTCCGAAAGGTACCCGTAATGTCCAAGTACATCTCCGAGCTCATGTCGCCGCAGCTTATGGGCGTCGTCTATGCCTTCGTTGGCTTTATCATCGCCCTGTATGTGCTGTCGGTCGTCTATGTGTTCATCGACGCTCGCCGCCGTGGCGCCAGCGCCTACGTGGCATGGGGCATCATCGCCCTCATCCCGTTTGTAGGCCTCATTGCCTACCTGGTCCTGCGTCCGCACTCCTACGCGTCCGACCGTGAGGAGCAGGAGCTGGACATGGCCCTGCGCGAGCGCCAGCTTGCCCAGTACGGCACCTGCCCGCAGTGCGGCGCGCCCATCGAGAAGGACTTCGTCGTCTGCCCGGTGTGCGATACCCAGGTTCGCAACGTGTGCCCCAGCTGCCATCGCCCGCTCGATGCGCACTGGAAGGTCTGCCCCTACTGCCGAACTCGCATCCAGTAACGCATCCATCGCCGGGCCGGCCGCAAGCCACGGGCACGCCGCAAGCCACACGCGCACCCCGCGCCCACGCGATGAAGCATGCGTAGAAAATCGCCCGCCGTGCCATTAAGGTGCGGCGGGCGCTTGTATACCAAGGCAACCTGCCTATAATGAAGCAAGTCAAAAACGCCGAGCGCATCGCACGCACTTGCATCAGGCATCCGAGAGGAGAAAACATACCCATGAAGGCACTCTACAATGACGGTTCGGTGGCCGAGCTCCCGCAGGACGAGGTCACGCACGTCATCCGCCACTCCGCCGCGCACATCATGGCGCAGGCTATCAAGCGCCTGTACCCCCAGGCCGACTTTGCCTACGGCCCCGCGACCGACAACGGCTTCTACTACGACGTCGACCTGCCCGAGGGCGTCAAGATCAGCGAGGACGACTTCCCCGCGATCGAGGCCGAGATGAAGAAGATCGTCAAGGAGAACCTCAAGTTCACCGTGTACGAGAAGCCCCGCGCCGAGGCCATCGCCCTTATGGAGGAGCGCGGCGAGAAGTACAAGGTCGAGCACATCGGCGACCTGGACGACGACGCCCGCATCACCTTCTACCAGCAGGGCGACTACATCGACATGTGCGTCGGCCCCCACATCTGCTACACCAAGGCGCTCAAGGCCTTTAAGCTCACCGGCGTCTCGGGCGCCTACTGGAAGGGCGACAAGGATAACAAGATGCTCACCCGCATCAACGGCGTCGCCTTTGCCACCAAGGAAGAGCTCGACGAGCACATGCACATGCTGGAGGAGGCCAAGAAGCGCGACCACCGCAAGATCGGCCGCGAGATGGACCTCTTTATGATGCGCGACGAGGC
>JAXKHW010000358.1:0-2546 GCA_036549635.1 Collinsella sp.
ATGCGCGCCGTGCACGCGCTGCAGGCTGTCACGCTGCCCGTCGACCACTGGGACCACCGCATATCCGAGCTCTCGGGCGGCCAGATGCAGCGCGTCGCAATCGCGCGCGCCCTCGTCAATGACCCGCCCATCATTCTGGCCGACGAGCCGACGGGAAACCTGGACTCCGCTACCGGAGCGCTTGTGATGGAGACCTTCCATAAGCTCCAGAAGCGCGGCAAAACCATCGTGCTTATCACACACGACCCCGGCATCGCCGCCGAGGCCGACCGTGCCGTGACCATCCGCGACGGTCGCATTCACGACGGCGCGTATATTCCACATGCACCGCGGACCCTGCGCAGCGCCGTAGATAGCCTGCCCATGATTTCCGCCTCCGCCAACCCGCCGAAAGGAGAGATGGCATGAGCGCCCGCGATCTCATCCAGGAAGCCCTTCACTCGCTCGAGGCCAACAAGGGGCGCAGTCTACTCACCATCCTGGGCATTGTCATCGGCATTGCCTCGGTTATCGCCATGACTTCGCTCATCGGCGGCATCCAAAACAGCCTGGTCAACAGTCTGGGCCTCAATGCGGCACGCATGGTGCAAATCTATTCGTCGCAAGAACTCACCGATTCTGACGTTCAGAAGCTTCAAAAACTGGTGCCGCAAATAGAGCAGATCGGAATTGTCGACAGCGCGTACACCGAGTACAAAACCGGCGATAAAAGCTATACCGTCATGGCACAGGGTGTCGATAGCAACATGCTCGACGCCGTGGGGGCCAGCAAGCTCGTTGCGGGGCGCACCTATTCCCAGGCCGAGTCCCAATCGGGCTCGCGCGTGGCGCTCATCAGCCGCGGCGGCGCCGATCAGCTTTACGGCAACGAACAGGATGCGCTGGGGAAAACCATCAAGGTGGCCAACGGCGAGGTGCAGATTATAGGCGTGATTGATGGCGGCAACGACTCCATGGGCTCGCTCACGCTGTATATGCCGCGCGAAACCATCTCAGGCCTGTTTGGCGACGAAAATCCTTCATTCCCCAGCGTGACGGCTCTTGCCGCCGAGGGCACAGACATGGACGAGCTTTGTAAGACCATCGAGTCCAAGGTGCGCGCAATGAAGGGCATCGCGGAAGATGATGAGTACGACAGTGTATCGGCGACCTCCATGAAAAGCGCCATCGATGCACTCAACTCCTTTATGGGCGCGTTCTCGCTCATCATGGGCGCTGTCGCCAGCATCTCGCTGCTTGTCGGCGGTATCGGCATTATGAATATGATGCTCACCAACGTATCTGAACGCATCCGCGAGATCGGCATCCGCCGTGCTCTGGGCGCCAGTCGTCGCGATATCACCGCGCAGTTTTTGGCCGAGTCCTCGGCGCTGTGCGTCACCGGCGGACTATTGGGTGTCCTGATTGGCTATCTGCTGGCATGGGGACTCACGTTCATTGCCGCAAGCTCGGGTATCATGAGCGAGTTTGGAGCTACCGGGACGATCACGCCAAGCTTCTCCATTACGACAGTGTTGATCGCGTTCGCCGTATCGGTCGGCATCGGCGTAATCTTTGGCTTCTATCCCGCTCGACGCGCGGCAAAGCTCGACCCGGTGGAGTGCCTACGCTACCAGTAAGCCACCACCAACAAGTTGCGGTGAATTAGGGACTGAATATGCTATCAAGCAGCAAAAACAGACACTATTTCACCGCAACTTATTGAAGGGCTGCTTGCGCCAGTTCCGGGCGTCGTCCTCGAGCTATTGGCGGATGACGGTCTTGTGCGGTTCGAGCTTGCTCGAGGCGCTCCTCCTCGCGGGCGGGAGGGCACGCAGGCGCGGCGAGCGCCTAGCGCGCGAACTCCCGTAAGAGCGCGTCTTCCACTTCCCGAAGCGAAAGAGCCCCGTCTCCCTCGGCGGGACGGGTGACCACGATGCAGTGCGCTCCCGCGTCGCGCGCGGCGGCGAGCTTCTTGGCCGTGCCGCCTACGGTTCCCGAGTCCTTGGTCACAAGCCACTGGGCGCCCACCTGCCGAAGCATCGCCTCGTTGAGCTCGCGGGTGAAGGGCCCCTGCATGCCGATGACGTGCGACGGCGAAAACCCCGCGTCGATGCACTTCGTTATAGCACCGGGCAGCGGGAGCACACGCACGAAGAAGCGCTCCGCGAAATCGGCGACGCGCGTGTAGGGAGCAAGCTCCTTGCTCCCCGTCGTGAGAAGCGCGCGACCCGGGTTCTCGGAGAGAAAGCGCGCCGCGCAGGCGATCGACGCGACCGACACGACGCCTTTGGGCAGCACCTCGACCGGGCGCGCAAGGCGCAGGCATCGTGCACCCACGGCGAGCGAAGCGGCCCGGATGTTGCCGCTTGCGAGCGTAGCGAAGGGGTGCGTGGCGTCGACGACGATGCGCGCGCCGGAAAGCTCACGCTCCATGTCGGCCTCGTCGAGCCTGCCCGCATGCACCTCGATGCCCGGAAGCTCGCCCAAAAGCTCGCCTCCGTACTCGGTTGCCGCGTAGGCACGGGCGGGGATTCCCGCCCCGCTCGCCCATTCGCACAGGAGGC
>JAXKHW010000359.1:0-2868 GCA_036549635.1 Collinsella sp.
ACCGTTATGAACGCGCTCGCCCTGCAGGATGCCTTCGAGCATAACGATGTTCCTTGCCGTGTTATGAGCGCCATCCAGATGAACGAGATTTGCGAGCCCTATATTCGTCGCCGCGCCATCAACCACCTGTCCAAGGGCAATGTCGTTATCTTCGCCGCCGGCTCGGGCAATCCGTACTTTACGACTGACACCGCCGCGGCCCTTCGCGCCTGCGAGATCGGTGCGGAGATTCTGATTAAGGCCACCAAGGTTGACGGTATCTACGACAAGGATCCCGTCAAGTGCGCCGATGCCGTCCGCTTTGACAAGATCACCTATCACGAGGTGCTCGTCCGCGGCCTGCAGGTTATGGATTCCACGGCAACGGCCTTGTGCCAGGACAACCGTATGCCCATTTTGGTCCTCAACATCGATGGCGAGGACACCGTCAAGCGCGCGCTTTCGGGTGAGCCCGTCGGCACGCTCGTCTATCAGGAGGATTAAGCATGGCAGAGAACATCACCGCCCACATGGACAAGTCGCTCGAGTCCCTCAAGCATAACTTCTCCAAGGTCCGTACCGGCCGAGCCAACGCTAACATTCTGTCTGACATCACCGTTGATTATTACGGTGTTCCCACGCCGGTCACGCAGGTTGCCGCCGTCAAGACCCCCGAGGCCCACATGCTGCTCATCGAGCCGTGGGACAAGGCGCTCATCAACGCTATCGTCAAGGCCATCGGCGCTTCCGATCTGGGTATTACCCCCAACTCCGATGGCACCGTCGTTCGTCTTCCGTTCCCGGCTCCCACTGAGGAGCGCCGTCGCGAGCTCGTCAAGGAGTGCCGCGAGTACGCCGAGCAGGCCAAGGTGTCTATCCGTAACATCCGTCGCGACTTCAACAACAAGCTCGAGCGCGATGAGGAGCTCACCGAGGACGATGTCCGTCGCGAGCAGGCCAAGGTCCAGAAGCACACTGATGAGTATGTCGCCAAGGTCGAGGAGCTTCTGAAGGAAAAAGAAGCCGAGGTCATGGAGATCTAAGGTGCAATACGACGAGCATAAACTGGTCGAGTACTTTGCCGACGCCCCTGCGGGCGTCGGTATTTCCGACCTTGACCTCAATAACATTCCGCACCATATCTCGTGCATCATGGACGGCAACGGTCGTTGGGCCACATCGCGCGGTCTTGCACGCACCGAGGGCCACAAGGCGGGTATCGTCTCCCTTCGCGAGATTATTACCGCCTGCGTGCGTCTGGGCGTCGACGTGCTTTCTGCCTATGCGTTTTCTACCGAAAACTGGAACCGCCCGCAGCATGAGGTCAACGTCTTGATGCACCTGTTTGCCAAGACGTTTATCGACGAGCTGCCGCTTCTGAAGCGCGAAAACGTGCGCGTTATCTTTTTGGGTGACATTTCCGCGCTGCCCAAGAAGACCCGTGACGTTTTTGAACGCGGTCTTGCCGAGTGCGCCAATCACACCGGCATGACGCTGGCGCTTGCCGTCAACTACGGCGCGCGTGCCGAGATTACCCGCGCTGTCCGTCAGATCGCACTCGACGTTGCCGCCGGTAAGATCGATCCTGCCGCAATTGATGACGACATGGTGGCTTCCCACCTCTATACCGCCGGTCTTCCCGATCCTGAGCTTGTGATTCGCACCTCTGGTGAGCTGCGCCTTTCGAACTATCTGCTGTGGCAGGTAGCTTATTCCGAGTTCTACGTCACCGATACCTATTGGCCCGACTTTGATCGTTGGGGCCTTGTCGACGCCATTTTGGCCTATCAGGGCCGTGACCGTAGGTTTGGTGGACTGAGCAAGACCGAGGAGGCTTAATCGTGTCCGATCGTCCCAAGGCATCTGCTCCCAAGACGCCTGCGCGTAAAGCTGCCACTGCGGGAGCGCCTGCAGCGAAGAGCGGTTCCGGTTCGTGGCTGGCGGGCTTTATTACCCGTGCCGCCGCCGGTATCGTCTACGCCGTTGTCTTTATCCTGTGCCTGGTTTTGGGTATTGTGCCCACGGCCATCTTTGTTTCTGTCATGAGCGGTCTGTGCTGCTATGAGTTTTTCCGTATGACAAGGCTCGATGGCAAGATGGCTAACGAGCGCATGGGTATCGCTGCCGCCGTGCTCTTTCCGCTGTCGGCGTTGGGCGATTCGATGCTGCTGAATGCCCTGCTTTTTGCCCTGATGCTCGCTGTGGGTATTTGGTATGTCTGGTCGCCGCGTACCCGCATCTCTGATGTGGCCGTGACGCTCATGGGTCCCATCTACACTGGCTTTATGCTGTCGGCTATCGTGCTGCTGCGCGATGCCGTGCCCGGTTTTGCCGGCGCCCTGCTTTCGGTGGGCGTTTGCGCGTCCCTTTGGGTCTCCGATTCGTTTGCCTACATCGTGGGCAGCCGTATCGGTAAACACAAGATGGTTCCCAAGATCTCTCCCAAAAAGAGCTGGGAGGGGTTTGTCGGCGGCATCCTGGGCTCGGTTTTGATTTGGCTCATCCTGTGGGCGACGCACTTCTACAAGCTCAGCCTGCCCTATGCGCTGCTATGCGGCGTGGTCGTGTCCGTCCTGGGCGTTATCGGCGACCTTATCGAGTCGCGCATCAAGCGTGGCGTGGGCGTCAAGGATTCCGGCAACCTTATCCCGGGCCATGGCGGCATGCTCGACCGTAGCGACTCGCTTATCTTTGGTTGCATTACCGCTCAGCTGCTTTTGATGATCGGAGGCGTGCTGTAATGTCCCTCCAAACGACGTATGGCCCCGATGGACGCCTTCGCGTTGCCATCCTGGGTTGTACGGGCTCCATCGGCACCCAGGCACTTGATGTGTGCCGTCAGCATGCCGATCGCCTGCAGGTGACGGCGCTGTCCGTTAACTCTAGTAC
>JAXKHW010000360.1:0-2746 GCA_036549635.1 Collinsella sp.
CCCGGGCTCGTCCAGATGCACGTAGGCGCTCACGATTCGCCCATCGCCCACCCTGTCGCGCAGAAACCCGTACGCCGCCCTGAAGAACTCCCCAACGCCGCCCTCGAATCCTTTGGGCATCGTCACGACCAAATCGGCCAGCGGCTTTGTCTTGGCACCTATCTCCAAGCCCTCGCACAGCTCTCGGTATCGGCCAAGGCTCCCGCCATCATGCTCGGGCGCGAGGTTGTAGACGGGCAAGTCCCTGTCGATGTGGTCGCGCTCGCCTATCGAGCGCTCGTAGTGGGCGAGCATCCTGCCCGCGTCCCGATTCGAGTAAGTAGCCAGATGCATCGGCGGCGGCACCTCTCTAAGCAATGTCTTAATAGCAGGTTAGTAAGACTTGCGTCTTACACCCTGCCCCGAGTGTACCACTCGGGGATTCTCCGACCGTTCGCGGCGGCGCTCTCGGTCTCCGCACGCCACATGGATGCGGCGCTTGGCACGGCACGCGGCGGCGCGTGCATGAGGGGGCAAGCCCCCTCAAACTCCCCCTTGTCGCGGCTGTTCGTCACACGTCACACGTCACGTATATATTCGGTCGTAGTAGCCGAATATATACGTGCCCCGATTTGATGGGCTTCCTTCGCCGCGACTAAAGCAAGGAAAGGGTCGATGGCGCAGTGCGTCATCGACCCTCAATCAAGTCTGGTTTTGTTGCTTGCCCGCCGCGTCAATTCCGCAGCCGGTGAACGAGGGCTACGTAGATCCGCTATGCGGAACTACTCCGCCCCCGTAGTCACCGCCTGCTCCATTGACCCGCCTACTCGCCCGAATGTGAATCGGCTTCGTTGTTGCGGCAGCGCTCGCGCATCGCTTCTTCCCATGCCAAGCGCTTCTGCATTTCGGCCTTCTCACGCATCATCTTGTTGCCGTTCAGGTACTTAACGAGAAACGCCGAATACGAGACCATGATTTCCCAGTACTGCTCGCCGAAACGTTCGAGCGCGGGCTGCGTGAACTCGTTAATCGTCTCGTAGCCCTCGCTCATGATGAACCACGTCAGCTCCTTTAGCATGTGCTGCTTCTCGGCGGTGCTGATTTGCTCGTAGTTGCCAATGTCGAAGCCGTTGCCAGTAATGCGCTCGCTCGGGTCGTATTGATGCTTGCCGAGCTTGCGGCACTTGTCCGTGTCGTGAATCAGGTAGTCGTAGCAGTGGCGAATGTCGATTACACGCTCGCACTTGTTCAACGCCTTCTCGCCAAGCCGCTTAAAAACGGACATCGCCGTCTTGTAGGTGGTCGTGTTGCCGAAGACGATAATCACGTGCACGTGGTCTTTGCGATGCTCACCCTTGCCGTCAACGTCTGCCACGTGCTCGCAGTAGGCATAGGGCAGCTGCAACAGCTCCTCGATGTTATCGCGCCAACCATCGACCATGTTCTCCTGATAGAGCACAGCCCACCAGTAACGCGCCTTCACGCTGGTGTCGATTGGCTTCTCAGCCTTCTCGGTCGTCTCGTCTGCCATGAAAAAAGCCACCTCCAAAATCGTGGAAGGTGGCTCCGTTTTTACGCCTATCTATAGCCCTGACCTCGCGGTCTTGATAGAATAGTACTGTACGGTGACGGAAACCACCTTCCGTTTCCATTAGCTGGTTGTCGGCGGCAACCAACGACCAGCAACAAACATTATAGGGCATCGCGCGAGCGGTGCCCTTTATTTTTGCGCAGCTACCTGCGCTTTCGAGTCCATAAGTATGGACTCACAAAAACGTAAACTATAGTTTACGTTTCACCGAGCCTGGCCGCGTGACCGTGCTGGCGCTTCGTGGACGTCAAGCTCCCTTCTGGCACCCCTCATATCACCGACCTCATCCAACAGAGACCACTCGTCCATCTCCTCGCCAAGAGCGCTCATCTCATCGACTTTCTCACGGGCGCCGTTCACGAGAACCCTCTCGGCACGCTTGCCGTCACGAGCGGTCTTGAAGTCTCGCCCAGCCGCAAGCGCCGCCTTGCAGACCTCGTTCTCCGCGAACTCCATGAGCTTGGCCTTGAAGCTCCCGAGGAAGCCCCTCACGGACAGCGCTTCGGCAATCTGCGCCAGCTCGGTCTTGAGCTTCTCGAACCTCGCCGCAAAGCCGTCAATCTTGGCCTTGCACTCGGTCACCTGCGCTCGAACCCTCGAAAGCTCCCTGTCGGCCTTCTCGACCTCGGCGAGAGCCTTGTCGCGCTGCGCAGTCACAAGCTCATAGTCATCGTGGTCTAGGCTCGACCACTTCCTGTTCTTGTCATCCTCATCGAGCAGCACGCCAACCCGCTCGACACCGAGCGCGGCGCACAGGTGCTTCTCCATCTCTGGATGCAACGCAGCCATATCGGCCTTCGTGAAGAGCTTCGAAGCCGTGGCGGTGCGCCGCATGACGGGCTTCCCGTCATCGCCGACCAGCGGCACGCGCCTGTACCTCACGGTGCCCTTGGAATCCCTCTTGACCGTTCCAGCCCTGTGGTCTGGATTCTTCTCCTCGTCCCGCGCCGTCCACCTGAGCGGGTGCGCCTTGTCGTTCGTCATCACCGCCGACTCGACAATCGGGACGAACGCGAAGTGCATGTGCGGCTGCGCCCCGGGCTCGTCCAGATGCACGTAGGCGCTCACGATTCGCCCATCGCCCACCCTGTCGCGCAGAAACCCGTACGCCGCCCTGAAGAACTCCCCAACGCCGCCCTCGAATCCTTTGGGCATCGTCACGACCAAATCGGCCAG
>JAXKHW010000361.1:0-7452 GCA_036549635.1 Collinsella sp.
TCGCGCCGAGAGTACTGCGGGGTCAGCCCGTGGGAGGCCAGGGCGCCGCTGACCGGTGGACGGCACCGAGCCGTACGCTTGAACTGAGAAGGGGGAGGCCTCGCGGCCTCCCCCTTTTTTGCGTTTACGGGCTTTTGTCTCACATAGTAGCTGTGTTTTATAACCCTCGTTTGTCGCATCTTCTGCGAACGGGCTACAATAACTTAGTCTGTGCGATATGGAGGTGAACATGGCTGAAGCTGGTATCGGCGTTGATATCGTCGAGATTTCCCGCATGAAATCAATTCTTGAAAAGACGCCGTCGTTTGCTCGGCGTGTGTTTACCGAAGAAGAGCGTGCGTATTGCGATGCATCATCGCGTCCCGCTGCTCACTATGCGAGCCGCTTTGCTTCGCGCGAGGCGGTACTTAAAGCTCTCGGCACGGGTTTTAGTCAAGGCGTGGGTCGCAAGGATGTTTCGGTTACGCGTGATAAACTCGGCAAACCGAAGGCGCTGCTTTCGGGCCGTGCTCTCGTGATCGCTCAAGAACTGGGTGTTGTTGAGGTCGCTCTTTCCATTACGCTTACGGGAGACTTGGCCGTTGCGAATGCCATCGCGATTACCGAAGATGCTCGGCCTAAGCCAAAAGATGAAAAGGTGAGCACCAAGAAACGCGTTGCGCAGACATTTAAAGAGGCTCGCTCTGTTTTAGATGAGCTTGAGCAGCTGCAGAATTCAGCATTGACGGAGCACCTGGGCGATGCTTCGCAAGATACGCTAGGAGCATAGATGAAACCGGTTTTGAGTACCGAAGAAGTCGTTCGTCTCGAGGATATCATCGAACGCGAAGGGACTTCGAAGGCCGAGCTTATGGAGCTAGCGGGTGAGTTTGCCGCCAACGAGGTCTTGAAGCTCAATCCCGATCGGGTTCTCGTTCTGGTCGGTTTTGGTAATAATGGCGGCGACGGTTGGGTTGCCGCCGATATCCTGAGCCATAAGGGTGTGGACGTGGATATCGTTTCTCCGGTTGAGCCGGATGAGATTCCTGCTGCTCTGGCACGTCATGTTGCTCGTCGTACTGCCGGCCGCGATGTGCACGTTTGCGTCGGCCCCTCGCGTGACGAACTCGAGGTTTTGATCGATAAGGCCGATGTTGTTGTCGATGCCATTTTTGGTACCGGTTTCCACGGAAATCTGCGTGCGCCGTTCTCCATCTGGATTCCTACGGTCAATGAATGCGCCGATTGTGTCGTATCCATTGATGTTCCCTCGGGCCTGAATGCCGAGACGGGCGTTGTTGATGACGACTGCATTCGTGCCGAGCATACGGTGACGATGATTGCGCCCAAGATTGGTCTGTATAGCGCTGATGGTCCTGAGTATGCTGGCGATTTGATCTGCGGCAATCTTTACGACCGTCTTGACGAGGTCATCGATGATGTCGACCACGCCGCCGAGATTGTCGAGCCCGGTGACTTAGTTGATTACTTTGCCCCACTACCTACGAATATCGATAAGTATTCCCGTGGCTCTGTGCTTATTGTCGCCGGATCTGCGCAATATCCTGGTGCTGCCATTATGGCGGCCAAGTCTGCAGCTCGCGCGGGTGCTGGTTACGTGGCAGTCGCGGCTCCTGACGCCTGCGCCAATCTTATCCGCATGGCACTTCCTTCGATTCCCGTCTTTGCTATTCCGTCTGATTCCCGCGGCTCCTTTGGCGCCGCTGCGCGCATGACTGTGTGCGAGATTGCAAAGAAGTACAGCTGTGTACTGTGCGGTCCCGGTATGACGACATCTGCCGGCGCTATGCAGGTGGTTTCGGGCTTGCTCGAGCTTGATGTACCGCTTATTTTGGATGCCGATGCACTCAACTGCCTTGCTAAGATTGCCATTGACGGTATTGATAGTAATCCCGAGATGTATCGTCGCGAACAGCCGTTGGTTATGACGCCGCACTATCGTGAGCTTTCGCGTCTGGTTGCCGGTGACGAGGTGAACGACCTTGGTACCGCGATTGCGGCCGCGCAGAAGGTTGTCTGGGCTGCAGGCTCCGACAATCTGGTGGTCATTGCCAAGGGGCCGACGACGGCTATCTGTGGCGTTGAGCGTGTGCTGCTGCCGCTCTCGGGTCCGGCTTCTCTGGCAACTGCCGGTTCGGGTGATGTTCTCGCGGGTATTCTGGCCGGCACGCTAGCCACCATGCGCGACGAGATGGACCGCTGGGAGCTGCTGTACTCGTATGCCGTCGCGCTTCATAGCTATGCCGGTTTTGCCGCGGCGACGGAGTTTGGCGAGAAGAGCGTTATCGCGACCGATCTTATCGACTTGATTGGTCCCGCCATGGAATTGGCGGCAAAGGATGCGCTCGATGATCTGGGAATCACGGACGAAGGGTCGGATGACTAATTATGAATAAAGCCGATTTGACGCGTTGGTCCTGGGTCGAGATCGACCGTGGGGCGCTCCGCCGCAACACGAGGGCCTATAAGAATTTGCTGAATCCGCGCCAGCGCCTATGCTGCGTGGTTAAGGCCGACGCTTATGGTCATGGAGCTGTTGAGTGCGCCAAGATTATGTATTCGGCCGGTGCCGACATGTTTGCCGTGGCGACGGTTAACGAGGGTGTTGAGCTCCGACAGGGCGGGATCACGAAACCCATCCTCATCCTAAGCGAGCCGCCTATCGAGGCCATTCCGACGTTGCTCGAGTTCGATATCATGCCCTCGGTCTATACGTCTGACTTTGCTCTTGCGTATGGCGAATGTGCCGTCGCAGCGGGCAAGGTGGGTAAGTATCATCTCGCCATCGAGACGGGTATGAACCGTATCGGCGTACATTACACGCAGGTGCTCGACTTTGTCCGTGGTATTGATTTCCATCGCGGCATTCAGTGCGACGGCGTATTTACGCATTTCGCCACGGCCGATGAACCTTCGGGCTGGGACTACAAGCTGCAGTGTCAGCGCTTTACCGAGGCCGTTCAAGCCATTAAGGATGCGGGTTTTGAGTGCGGTATCGTGCACTGCGCCAACACGCCGTCCTCGATGCTCGACCCCTCGATGCATTTCGATATGATTCGCGCCGGCGTTGGCTTGTATGGCATGCAGCCGTGCGAGCTGAGTGGCCGTGTGATGCAGCTCGATCCCGTTATGAGTGTCCATGCGCGCGTGACGCGCGTGGCGCACCCTGCGATGGGCGAGGGCGTGGGCTACGGTTTTACCTACCGCGTACCGCGTACGCGCGTTCAGATCTGCACGCTGCCGATCGGTTATGCCGACGGTCTATCGCGTACGCTTTCCAATCGTATGGATGTGCTGTATCGCGGCGAGCGCGTGCGTCAGGTTGGCAATATCTGCATGGATCAGTTTATGGTCGCCATTCAGTCCAACCCGGCACACGAGATTCCCGAGGCCGAGTATGGTGACGAGATGATTATTGTCGGCCGCGATGGCGATGCCGAGATCACTATGGATGAGATGGCCCGACTGCGTGGCACGATTAACTACGAGGTTGCCTGCGGCTTTGGCATGCGCCTCGACAAGGTTTACGTGTAGGAGTCGCCATGGGCGTCATGCACATCCCCGGACATAGTCACCAGGCGCCGCGCGAGGTTGCGCTCGAGGAGATTGAGGCTGTTTTAGGCGACTGCCATCTCTGCCAGCTCTATCAGTCGCGCCATAATATCGTGTTTGGCGTGGGAAACCCCCGCGCCCGCGTCATGTTTATCGGTGAGGCGCCGGGTCGCAACGAGGATTTGCAGGGCGAACCCTTTGTGGGGGCGGCGGGCGAGGATCTCAACGGCATCCTTTCGCTGGCGGGGCTCAAACGCGAAGACGTCTACATTGCCAACGTGCTTAAGTGTCGCCCGCCGGGAAACCGCAATCCGCGCCCCGAGGAAGTGCTGGCTTGCTCACCGTTTTTGCGCGAGCAGATTCGAAGCATCTGGCCCGATATCATCGTGACACTCGGCAATCCCGCGACGCACTTTGTGCTCAAGACCGAGATCGGCATTACCAAGCTGCGCGGCAGGTTCCATCAGATGGGGCACTTTGTGGTGATGCCGACGTTTCATCCCGCGGCAGCGCTGCGCAATCCGGCGTGGCAAGAGTTGCTGGAGGAAGACTTTAAGATGCTGGGCGACTATCTGGAGCGGCACCCCGCGCCAGAGGGTGCCTCGGAATAATAAGGAGCATATATGTCCCTGGAGCGCCTGGGGGTAGGTATTTATAGAACGGCTTGCTCTGCCGATACGGAGCATTTTGGCGAGCTGGTTGCGCCGTGCCTGGAAGATGGTGATGTGCTGATCTTGACCGGCGGCCTCGGGGTGGGCAAAACCCACTTTACCAAGGGCGTTTCGCGCGCTCTGGGCGATGAGCATATGGTCACAAGCCCTACGTTCGCACTCATGACCATTCATGACCAAGGGCGTATTCCGCTGTTCCATTTTGATCTGTACCGCCTGGAGCATGCCTACGAGCTTGAGGATACGGGCATTTTTGACGTGCTGGGCTATGAGGGTGTTTGCCTGCTGGAATGGGGCGAGCAGTTTCAGGATGAACTGACAGATGAGTATCTTTCGGTGACGCTTAAGCGCGATGAGGACGACAGCGACGTGCGAACGATAACGCTCGAGGCACACGGCGAGCGCGCGAATGAGCTTTCCCATTTGATAGATAAGGCTGTACAAGATGAGCTTGCATAACGACAACGCGCTGGTGGTGGCGCTTGACACATCGACCGACATGCTTGCCTGCGCGGCAAGCTGGATTGATGTGCAGACAGGCGAGGCAAAGCTGGTGAGTGGGGACCATCTGTGTCGCCGCCATGCCAACGTGGAGCTTGTGAATACTGTTGATGGCCTACTGAAGCAGACCGGCCTGAATCGCAGCGATGTCGGCTGTTATGTGGTCGGCCGCGGCCCGGGTTCGTTTACGGGCGTGCGTATCGGCATCTCCACCGCAAAGGGTCTGGCACGCGGTG
This sequence comes from Collinsella sp., assembly GCA_036549635.1. GTDB lineage: Bacteria > Actinomycetota > Coriobacteriia > Coriobacteriales > Coriobacteriaceae > Collinsella. The sequence continues at coordinate 4,961 of JAXKHW010000361.1, forward strand.
CCAACGTGCCGTTGCTGGGCGTGTCGACACTTGACGCGTGCGCCTGGACGGCATGGAAGGCCGGTGTACGCGGCAAGCTTGGTGTTCTTGCCGATGCCATGCGCGGCGAGGTGTACCCGGCGCTCTATGTGCTGGGGGATGAGGGTCCCGAGCGTCTGTTTGAGCGCGAGCGCGTGGTCAAGGCCGCCGTGGCGCTTGATGAGTGGCGCCAGACCGCGGACTGGGATCAGGTTCAGCTGACTGGTGACGGTCTCGTGCGTTATGGCAAGCTGCTGGGTGAGGACGAGACGGCGCGCTGCGTGGAGCGAGACCTGTGGTGGCCCTCGGGCGAGGGCCTGCTGATGGCGCATGCCGCAGGCGATGGCGATCCGGCTCGCGTCTTGCCGATCTATACGCGCCTTTCGGACGCCGAGGAAAACGAGCGCAAGCGCCTGGGCCTTGCCGAGAGCGCGCAGAGTGAGGTGACAGGTGTTGCCGACGAGCTCGCCGGACGTCATCTGCAATTCCGCCCCATGGGCGCGGCGGATGCCGAGGGTGCGAGCGCGTTGGAGACCGCCTGCTTTGAAGGCGCCGGACACGAGGCGTGGACGCCGGGCATGTTCCTGTCCGAGCTGGGCGAGGACGTTGCCGCTCCGCGTAGCTGGTGGGTGGCGCACGACGACGGTCAGCTACTGGGCCTTGCCGGCGGTATGGTCGTCGACGGGGACGTGCAGATTATGGACGTTGCCGTCGATCCGACTCATCGCCGCGAGGGCATTGCTCGCAAGCTGCTGTCGCACGTGAGCTATGACGCGCAGATGCTCGGCTGCACTACGGCTTCGCTCGAGGTTGAGGACGGCAACGAGGGCGCAATTGCACTCTATACCGCCCTGGGCTTTACCGAGGCGGGTCGTCGCCGTGGCTACTACGGTGCCGGCAAGGATGCCGTCGTCATGACGGCGCCGCTGCCCCTGGTGCTTCCTCTCGACAATGCCTCGCCCGAGCCAACTGCTGCCGAACGGCGCGCATGGCCGCTGCCCGCGCCCAAGCGCTCTGCCGAGGAACGTGTCGAGATTGAGCGTCGCCGCCTAGTACTCGCTATCGAGAGCTCCTGCGACGAGACGGCGGTGGCGATTATCGATGCGGACGGCAATATGCTGGCCAACCAGGTGTCGACGCAGATCGATTTCCATGCCCGTTTTGGCGGCGTGGTGCCCGAAATCGCCTCGCGCAAGCACGTTGAGGTCATCGTGAGCGTCGTGGACGCGGCACTCGAGGACGCTGCAGCGTCGCTGGGCCTTACGGGCGGGGCCATTGCACCAAGTGAGCTTGCCGCCGTGGGCGTGACGCAAGGTCCGGGCCTGGTGGGTGCCCTGGTGGTGGGTGTCGCCTTTGCCAAGGGCTTTGCGTATGCTGCCGGCAAACCGCTGGTGTGCGTCAATCATCTGGAGGGCCACCTGTTTGCCAACCTGTTGGCGCAGCCCGACCTCAAGCCCCCGTTTATCTTTACGCTTGTTTCGGGCGGGCATACCATGCTCGTGCACGTAAAGGCATGGGGCGACTACGAGGTGCTTGGCGAGACGCTTGACGACGCCGTGGGCGAAGCCTTCGACAAAGTGGCAAAGGCGCTGGGCCTTGGCTATCCCGGAGGCCCCATCATCTCCAAGCTTGCCGAGACGGGCAACCCCAAGGCAATCGATTTTCCCCGTGCGCTCAACAGCAGGGGGGACTACCGCTTCTCGCTTTCGGGCCTCAAGACGGCAGTGACGCTCTACATTGAGCAGGAGACCAAGGCCGGGCGCACGATTCACCTGCCCGATCTGGCGGCCTCGTTTGAGGCGGCGGTTTTTGACGTGCAGTACAAGAAGGCCAAAAACGCCCTGCATGCCACCGGGTGCAAGGAGTATTGCATCGGCGGCGGCGTCTCGGCCAACCCGCATCTGCGCGAGATGATGATCAAGAAGCTCGGGCGTCAGGGGATCCGCGTGACGGTGCCGCCCTTGTCTGCCTGCACCGATAACGCCGCCATGATCGCGGAGGTCGCACGCCGTAAATTCGACCGAGGTGAAATCTCGCCGTTCGACGTCGACGCCGATCCAAACATGACGTTGTAGTCGTGCGGGTGCGGTCCCCGACCGGAGGGGCCGGATATAAGGTTTCCTGCTCTACAGTCCTGCGCAAGACGAAGGCCACATTAAGTGGCCTTCTTTGCGTGCGGAACTCGCGATAAACCTTATATCCGGCCCCTCCGGTCGGGGACCTTTTTGTATCGATATAGCTTCTGAGCTGGTTTGGCGTCGACAGCGTCCAGCAAGGTCAACAAGCCAGCGTCGAATTTCCGGCGTTCTTTAGCTGAAAGAAAAAGTTGGTGTGCGGAGCTATGCTCCGCACATTTGGGATGGGAGCCCCTGAGAGCCGCGGGAGCCGGGCGGCGCATATGAACTTTATCGCGAGTTCCGCACGCAAAGGAAAGCACTTAATGTGCTTTCCGTCTTGCGCAGGACTGTAGAGCA
>JAXKHW010000050.1:0-1678 GCA_036549635.1 Collinsella sp.
ACCAGCTGGTGCGCATGGTGCTACCGGTGTTGGAAGAAGACCGCTCTGTGCGAATCCTTCGTGCGCCCGATGCGCTGTACTTTGCCCAGCACGAGATCTGCAGCTTTTACGTCGAGCAAGAGGACTTTGAACGAGCGCTGCCCGAGGTGCGCCATCTTTACGATCTGGCGCGCTCGTCCATGCAATCGCACTTTGCGCTCATCAACGTTCTTGCGCGTCTGGAGCGCTTTGACGAGATTATCGAGGTGGCGCGCCACGGCCTACGTATTGCCAGCGATCGCTCTGCAATCGGCTACCTGTTCTATCGCCTGGCGTTTGCCTATTGGAATTGCGATCAGCTCGACCTTGCGCTGGCTTGTTACCGTCTGGTGCCACGTGGCGAGGAGTCGGGCAGCAGCGCGCTGGAAGAAATGCAGGGCCTTATGAACGAGATGGGCGTCAGCGAGCCTCCGACGTTCGAGGAAGCGGTCGAGACCATTCGCAAGGCTGGACTCGAGCTGCCGCCAGTGTCCGCCGTGACGAATCAGCTGGCAGATGCCGCTGTTCAACTGGTCGACAACGGCTTCTTTTTCCTGGCACGCGGTTGCATCTTCCAAATGTGGCGCACCATGGGCAACGACGAGCTCGGCTCCCTCAACCGCTCGCTGGGGTAGGCGAAGCTTCCAATGAGGAAAGGATGCTAGGCAATTAGAAAATTTCCTCTTGCCCATCTTAGGCTGTTTGGTTACTATAGAACGGCTGTTACGGAGAGCTGACCGAGAGGCCGAAGGTGCTCGCCTGCTAAGCGAGTATGCCCCAAAAGGGCATCTGGGGTTCGAATCCCCAGCTCTCCGCCAGTACGAATTTGAAGAAGGGTCCCATTTGGGGCCCTTTTTTGTGCGGAGAAAGGAGGCTGGGGATTCGAACCCTCAAAATTGAGGCGCCCCGTTGGACGCCTCATTTGGTTCGATGTGATATCGCTCCGGCCCTACGCCTTGGGCGCCTTGGCTACGGTCTCGCTCTCGGCTGTGAGCGGGCGGTTGTCGATGCGGCGGCCCAAGCGATCGAGCTTCACGAGCAGCCATTCAATGGGATTCGGCCCTGCGCCTTCCTCGTCGGCAACCAGGTCCATGACGGCGATCTTGGTGCCGTCCTGCTTGAGTGTAACGCTGCCCACCTTGTCGCCCACATGCACCGTGCCCGAAAGATCGTCGTAGCTAACCTTTTCGGTCACCTCGCCGGCAAGAGAAAACACGGTCGCTTGCGCCGTGGGATCGGCGAGCGTGGCGTCGATTGTCTTATCCGTCCAGTCGGTTTGACTAATGCGCGCCATAAGCGGGTTGCCGTTGGCGGTCTTTTCTTGCGTGCTGGCGATTGCGACCGTCACCTTGTGACCGTAGTACCAGTTGGCAAGGGTGGCGGTATCGGTAAAGCGCTGATCGGTGGTGGTGGAGTTCAAAATAACGGTGTAGATCTCGTCGCCGTCGCGGTTGTAGGCGCTCGTAAAGCAATAGCCCGCGTCGTCGGTGGTGCCGGTCTTGCCGCCGATGTTGCCATCTTGGCCCAGCAAATAGTTATGCGTGTCCATGGAATGCGAATGGTCGGTGCCGTCGGCGCCCGTGACCTCGATCCAGGAATCCTCGCTCGCTACGACCTCGCGGATCGTGTCGTTTTTCATGGCCTCCTGCATCATCAGCGC
>JAXKHW010000051.1:0-3558 GCA_036549635.1 Collinsella sp.
CAGGTAGGCGCGCGGGCCGCAGTCGACGCCGTTCTCGATGACGGCCTCGATGGCGATGGTCTCATCGATGATGCAGCCGCTGCCGACGGTGGTGTCGGTGAGGCGGCTGTTGGGGCCGAGCTGGCACTCTTCGCCCACGGTGACGTGACCGATCAGATGCGTCTGCGGCCACACGATGGTGTCGCGGCCGATGACGGCATCGGGGCCGATCCAGGCCTGCGTGGGGTCGATGAAGGTAACGCCCTCGGCCATCCAGTGCTCGTTGATGCGGTCGCGCGCGATGGCAGTGAGCTGTGCGAGCTGGATGCGGCTGTTGACGCCCAGGCCGTCGCGGTAGTCATCGCAGTGGAAGATGGAGACTGCCTGGCCGTGGCCTTTGAGGATTTCGAGCATGTCGGGCAGGTAGTACTCGGACTGCGCGTTGTCGTTGCCGATCTCGTTAATGTGGGCGGCGAGCTGCGCGCCGTCAAAGGCGTAGCAGCCGGCGTTGCACTCGAGCAGCGTGGCGGCCTGCTCGGGCGTGCAGTCCTTCTGCTCGATGATGCGCTCAATCTGGCCATCGGCGCCCAGCTTGATGCGGCCGTAGCCGAAGGGGTCGGGCGGGGTCATGGTCATGACGGTGCAGGCGAGCTCGCCGGTGGCGACGGTTTGCGCGAACTTGGCGACGGTGTCGGCGGTGATGAGCGGCAGGTCGCCGTTGAGCACCACGACGGGGCCTTGCGCGATGCCGCAGGCCTCGAGCGCGACCTTCACGGCGTGGCCGGTGCCCAGGCGCTCGGTCTGCTCGACGCACTCGACCTTGGTAGCGCTGTTGGCATAGGCGCCGTCGATGAGGGCGCGCATCTCGTCGGCGTGGCTGCCGATGACGACAACGACGCGGCTGCAGCCGGCCTTGATGGTGGCGTCGACGATCCACTGAACCATGGGCTTACCCAGGATCTTGTGCGAAACCTTGCAGTGGTTCGACTTCATGCGGGTGCCCTCGCCGGCAGCGAGGATAATTGCGGTTGCGTCCATGTGATCTCCTGTTACGTTATAGAGACGTGTGTTTGGAAACGATACACGGCGCAATATGATACCGCAGGCATATGTTGAGCGCGTAGCGATTGGTTTGCGGCGGTTGAGGCTTGCGCCGCCGGCGTGGCGTTTGCGCTGCTTGCGTGCAGCGTTGGCGGTGCTGCGAAGCTGTCGTTTGAGCGAGGGGACGGGGGCGCCCGTGGACAACATACAAGAGGAGTTTGGCGGCGAGCCCGTCGCGGCGTTCTCGATGTCGCATCCGGCTGTGCCGGCGCTCTATACAGTGCTGACGCTGGGGCTCACCATGTTCTCGATGCAGCCGGTGCTGATTGCGCTGTCACTTGCGGGCGGGTTGGCGTATGGATTTGCGACGCGTGGGGCTGCCCGCACGCTGGGCGCACTTCGCTGGCAGCTGCCGGTGATTTTGATTATCGCGCTGGTCAATCCACTGTTTAGTGCCTCGGGCTCGACGGAGCTGTTCCGTATTGGCATGCGCGCGGTGTATCTGGAGAGCATGGTATACGGCCTGTGCATGGGCGGGCTGTTTGTGGCGAGCGTGCTGTGGTTTGAGGCCGCGGCGTCGATGCTCGAATACGACAAGGTGCTCGCGCTTTTGGGTAACGCCGCACCGGTGATCGCGCTCATGATCTCGATGTGCATGAGGCTTATCCCGCAGTTTTTGCGCCGCGGCCGTACGGTGCTGGCGGTGCAGGATGCGATTGATGTGCCGGGCCGCGCGCCGGCCGACCCCGTGCGCTCGCGCCTGCGGGCATCGAGTGCATTGATGGGCTGGGGCATGGAAGATTCGTTGGAGCGCGCGGACGCGATGCGCTCGCGCGGGTGGGGCGCCGCGACGCGTCGTACGACGTATGCGCGGTATCGGCTGGGGCGCAGCGACGTTGCCGCGCTGGTTGGGCTTGCGCTGTTTGGTGCTGCCGCGGTGGCGGTGGCGTGGACCGCGACGACGCAGTATTCGTTTTATCCGCAGCTCTCGGTGCCGGCGCCGTGGCCGGGCTATGTCGTGTGCGCTGCCTGGATGGTGCTGCCTTGCGCGTTGCACGCGATTGATGAGAAGAGGTTTGGCTGATGGCTCGGTTGGATAGCTGCTCGGTAACGGGCGGGGCGTGCGGCTCCGATGTGCCTGCGATTGAGGTGCGGGGCCTTAGTTTTGCCTATCCCGGGGCCGAGGCACCGGTGCTCGAGGGGCTTGATTGGCGTGTTTCCCAAGGTGCGTTTGCGCTGCTTGTTGGCGGTACCGGTTCGGGCAAGTCGACGCTACTCTCGCTGCTCAAACCCGAGATCGCGCCGACGGGCGAGCGCGCTGGCGAACTGCGCGTGCTGGGCGAGAGCGTTGCCGACATGGATGTTCGGACGTCCGCGGAGCGCGTGGGCTATGTGTTCCAGGATCCCGAGAACCAGATCGTGTGCGAGACCGTGTGGCACGAGATGGCGTTTGGCCTGGAAAACTTGGGGCTAGCGCGTGACGAGATGCGTCGTCGCGTGGCCGAGACCAGCTATTTCTTTGGGCTGGAGGATTGGCTCCACCGCGATACCGATACGCTTTCGGGTGGTCGCAAGCAGCTGCTGTCGTTGGCCGCCGTGTTGGCGCTCCGCCCGCGCGTGCTGCTGCTCGATGAGCCCACGTCTCAGCTCGACCCCGTTGCCGAGAAGAGTTTTCTGCATGCGCTGTTTCGCGTGAATCGCGAGCTGGGCTGCACGGTTGTTGTGGCGACGCATCAGCCGCGCCCAATGCTCGAATACGCGACGTGTGCGTACCGGATTGAGGACGGTCGCGTGCGCGAGGTGGCGGATATGGCTTCTTTGGGACGCCGAGAATCGCTGTTGTCCGATGACATGTTGGGGTGGGGTGCCATCCGATGTGCAAATAAAGGAGTATTCAGCAGGCGTGAGGACAATTTGGGCTCTCTGGAGCCGCCCGGGGACGTATCGAGCGCGAAAAAAAGTTCGGAATTGGACAAATCGTCTGAATTTGTGGCGCAAACGTCGCTCGAGAACGGCTCGGAAGCCTTCCCGCGCACGGATGGAAGCAGAATACTCCAAAAAATGCACGCTGGGTCGGCTACCACCCTGGCAGGGAGCTGGTTTCGCTACGATCGCGCGGGCGGTTGGGTGCTGCGCGGGCTCGATGCGTCGTTTTCGGCTGGCGCGGTGCATGCGGTTGCGGGCGGTAACGGCTGCGGCAAGTCGACAATGCTTTCGGTGCTGGCGAAGACCGCCAAGCTGCAGCGCGGCCGCGTGGTGCGCGGAGCGGCCTCGGCGGCGCTGCTGCCTCAGAATCCCAAAGCATTGCTGGTTGCCGAGACGGTTCGCGATGAGCTGATGGAATGGGCCTCGACCTGCGGATATGACGAGAACTTGGCGCGGGAGCGTGCGGCGCAACTGGGATTGGACGGCCTGGAGACGCGCCACCCCTACGACCTCTCGGACGGACAGCGCCAGCTGCTCGCACTGGCAAAGCTGCTGCTGATCGGCCCCGAGCTGCTGCTGCTTGACGAGCCCACGAAGGGCTTGGACCTGGAG
>JAXKHW010000052.1:0-5618 GCA_036549635.1 Collinsella sp.
CGTCCAATGGTTCGACCTTCTATCAGATGACGCACGACGGAAAGCTCCATGTGATTTCGCTTTCGGCGAAGGGCGTGCTGAGTGAACAGAAGACGGTTGATCTGGGCCTTACGAATAATCTGAGCGCCCCTGCGGTGTCTGGTGACAATCTGATTGTCGGCGGACAGACGGCTACGGGCTCTGCTCTGGTTCTCTATAACCTGAAGACGGGTAAGACCACGATGGTCGCTGCTGCCGACGGCAAGGCGCTGCCGGCTGGCCTCAACGGTATTGCTGCTACTCCGCTGGTGAGTGTTCAGGGCGGCAAGACCTATGTGTACTTCACCGTTAACAGCGCGGATAGCAAGGATTACGTCAACTACTCTGCTGGTGGTGGCGTGTATCGCTATACGCTCGGCGATGCAGAGGCGACGCAGATTTATGATGCGGCTGGCCATTACCAGTACTGTGACTCTCCGGTCATTGCCGATGCTTCTGGCAATCTCTACTACATTAATGATTCGGGCACGCTGTTCAAGCTTGGGGCCGTTGAGTCTTGGACGGTTGCCTTTAATTCCAACGGCGGGTCTGCTTGCGACACTAAGTTTGTTGCCACGGCCGATGGCAAGCTGGTCAAGCCAGCCGATCCGACGCGCGATGGCTACACTTTCGGCGGTTGGTATACCGATGAGACTTGCACGCAGGCGTATGACTTCAGTACGCCGGTGACGGCCGACCTGACGTTGTATGCCAAGTGGACCAAGAATGCCGTTAACCCTGGCGGTAATGGCGGTTCTGGCGCTAATGGTGGCAACGGTGGCGCTGGCAACGGTTCCGGTGCTGGCGCTGGCACTGGCACGGGTTCCGGCTCCGGCACGAAGGGCGGCGCTATTGCCCCGGGCCAGAAGCCGGTGACCAAGACGACGGTGTTGACCAAGACCGAGACCAAGGGCAACAAGTCCGACAAGAAGGACTCCGATAAGTCCGATAAGAAGGACGAGAAGAAGTCTGACAAGAAGGACGGCAAGTCCGACAAGAAGTCCGATTCCAAGTACGATACGGGTGCTGCTTCCACGGCCACTGCTAAGAAGTCCTCTAGTGCTGCCGAGCGGGAGACTGGCACCAATCCGCTCGCCATCGTTGGCGTTGCCGCCGGCGTCATCGGTCTCGCCATCGTCGGCGTGTTCGTGTTCACCAAACGTCGGTAGGTGAGGGCTGTGTCCAATAAATCCAAGGACGCTGACCCCAAGCAACCAGATTCCTCGTTCATTCAGTTCGACGATTCAAAGCAACAGGGCGCCGCTTCGGCGGCGTCCGCCCCTCGACGGAAGGCGCTTCTTGGCGTTCTGACTGCCGCGTGCGTTGCGCTGATTGTCATATCGCTGGGCTTCGTCCATCCTTCCGAGAGCGGCGCCTGGTCCATTGACTGGATCGTTCAGGCCGTGACGGGGGAGAGCGTCGTCGCGAAGGGCGCCAAGGGGTCTGACTCGACCGCCGCTTCGGGTAAAGCTGGCTCCAAGGATTCCAAATCTTCGGATGGTGCGAACGACGAGTCTAAGGGTTCGGGGGAATCTGACTCTAAGAAGGAGTCCGAGTCTTCGGACAAGGAATCAAACAAGGGCTCGGATGGCAAAAAGTCCGAAGATAAGGATGGCAAGAAGTCTGGAGAGAAGAACAGCAATAAAAAGACCGACGGCAATCAGTCGACTTCTCAGAACTCGACTTCTTCTGGCGGGGCCGGCTCTACGCCTGGCGCCTCCTCCTCATCCAGCGGGGCATCTTCTGCCCCCGATAGCGGCAACGCCTCTACTGGCGACCAGGGCAGCTCGCAGCAGCCTAGCTACGTCACGGTAACGGTTTCGGTCACATCGAGCGCTGTGGGCAATCCTGTGTCCTCTGGCGGCACCTTTACCTTTAACGAAGGCGCTACCGTCTACGATGCCCTGTGTGCGCTGGGCCTTTCTGTCAACGCACATGGCTCGTCGTACGGCACGTATGTCTCCGCGATTGGTGGTTTGGCCGAGAAACAGCACGGCGGCACGAGCGGCTGGATGTACTCCGTCAACGGCACAACGCCCATGACGGCCTGCAGCAACTACGTTCTCTCAGACGGCGACAACGTAGTCTGGTATTACGTAACAGGCTAGGGACCTCGACATATCGCACCAAACGGGCGGTTCGGACCAACATCCGGACCGCCCGTTTTTCATGCGAATGGGACTGGGTCGCCGGGTCTCTCTGCAAACAAAAAACCGGTTGGAACGGGAATTCCAACCGGTTATACATTCAAGCAAATAGTGAATCGACTACGACCGTGCGCCCTCGAGGAAGAAGCGGCGGCTGAAGTAGTTGTACCAGGTGACGAGGAACGTGGCGATGGCCTTCATGGCTTGGTAGCCGATGCTCAAAAACGTGACGCCCACAAACATATACAGGTCGTTGAGGCCCAGGCCGATCACCGACAGGATGGTGAAGATCGTGAACTCACGCTTGCGGCTCATGCCTTCGCGGTGGTCGAACACGTACTTCATGCTGAGCCAGTAGTTGACCACGACGGACGTGATAAACGAAACCGTGGTGCTCATCAAAAAGTCGAGGTGGAACAGCTCGACGAGCGCAATGAGCATGCCCCAGTCGATGCCAAAGGAGATAAGACCCACGACAGCAAACTTGAGGAACTGCTTGGTATGAGGTTGTGCCAGCGCCTTGCGCACGTAATCACATCCAATGCGTTGATGAATCGAGCAGAGGATACTTTAGAGCTTTTACAAGGGAAACGTAAGGTCTTTGCCAATAACTATATGAACTCGCCAAATTTTCAAGAGCTAATCCGCAAACGTAAAATATTTGCCCGTAAACGAGCGACACCCACGGACGATACTGCGCTGAGTGCGCGTCGTCCGTGGGCGCCGTAATGCTGCAGGGGTTTCGAGCTATTTTGTCTCGTCGCCCTCCAGGAAGATTTTTCGAGTCACAAAGTTGTAGACCATGACAAGCGCGGTGGCGCAGATCTTGGCGTTATTGGCCTCGAGTCCCAGGCTGGCGTTGAGCGCCAGCACGATGCCGTCGTTGAGCACCAAACCGATCACGGACAGCACGACAAAGATGATGAACTCGCGGCGGCGGCTCATGCCTTCCTTGTGCGCAAACACGTACTTCATGCTTGCGAGGTAGTTAAAGATGAGTGAGATGATAAAGCCGCTGGTGTTGGCGATTAGGATGTTGAGGCCCAGACCGTAGTGGAGCAGATTCATAATGCCAAAGTCGATAACCGTGGCAATGACACCGACGACGCCAAATTTCATGATCTGCGCAAGGAGCTTTTGCATGGTACCTGCCTTAAGCTGGCGCCGAAGCGCCGCGGGGATGACAAACTCAGCAAGTTTAGCCAATCCCCGCGGGTGGTGCTAGGCGCGCTCCTCGATAGCACCGTTTCTATATGCATCGAGCAGCTGACGCAGGTCTTGGATTTGGCTGCGGATCTTGGCGCCAGTATCGGTGTCGCTCACCATGCGGCGACGGTCCGCTTGGTCAAAACGGTTGGTCTCGCTTTCGATGTCCACGTTGCGCGTGAGTGCCTCGGCAACCGTCGTAAAGGCCCGGTGCGACTTGAGGCGGCAGCCGCGCGAGCTCGAGATGAGCGTATAGCCGGCGATGCCCGTCTTGGGATGGTAAGCGCGGCAGAAGCCGCCATCGATGACCAGCAGCTTGCCCTCGGCGCGGATGGGCTGCTCGCCCTTGGTGGTTTTAACGGGCGTGTGGCCGTTGATGATGTGGCCGGTCGGCGAGCATGCCATGGGCGCGACGCCAAACTCGCGCATGATATCATCGCAGACCGAGGGCGACTTGGTAAGCGTAAAGTACGGGTCCATCGGCTCGACCCAGGTGCTCTTATCGGCGATATAGGCGCGCTCAAAGGTACGCACCAGGCGTCCGCTGGCGGGTGAATTGAAGCCAATCCACAGGTACCACATCCAGTCGAGGGCATCGCGGTCGCCCACGCGCCACGCGCGGCGGGCGATGTGGTCGCAAAAATCGAGATAATCGCGGCCAGCGTGCCAGGTGCCCAGGCAGTTCATGCTGCTAAAGGTGCCGTCTTCGTTGAGCGGAACGCAGCCGTGGAAGAGCAGGTTGCCGTTGGCGACCTTGTAAATCGAGCCGTGGGAATAGAGGAAATCGATATGGCGATGCAGGTGATCGGCGGTGACAAACTCTGACACGAGCTTGTCGATGATGTGCTGCTCCTGAGACGTGAGCGTGTAGGGGTCCGCCGGGTCGACGGTGGGGAAGTCGTTGGTCGTGAGCGGCCACACGCTGTCGTCGGCGAGCGTGACCGTGCCGGTGTCGTGGTCGATCTTGTCGAGTAACAGGCGGTCGGTCATATCGAACTCGGGGTGGCGCTGGATAATCTGGCCCTCGAGCTTAAAGAGCAGCACGTTGATGGCCTTGATCAGCGGGGTGATGGACTCACCGGCGGTGTAGGTGGCATCGGCAAAGGCGACAAGCTCACGCAGCGAGATGCCGTAGTCGTTCTCCAGGATCTCGTAGTTGTCGTAGCGTAGGTTGTTGCGCAACACCGTGGCGATGCAGGCGGGCTCACCGGCCGCAGCGCCCATCCACAGCAAGTCGTGGTTGCCCCACTGGATGTCGAGTGAATGGTAGGTGAGCAGACGGTCCATAATCTTGGCCGCGCCGCCGCCGCGGTCGAAGATGTCGCCCACCAGGTGCAGGTGGTCGACGGCCAGGCGCTTGATGAGCGAGGCGAGCGACTCGATAAAGTCGTCGGCGCTGGCGGTCTCTAGGATGGACTCCACGATGCGCTCGTGATAGCGCACGCGATAGTTGTTCTCGTCCGGGTGCGTGTGCAACAACTCGTCGATGATGTAGGCGTAGTCGCGCGGGATGGCCTTACGCACCTTGGAGCGCGTGTAGCGGCTTGAAAGTGAGCGAGCGACCATGATGAGCTGGTCAAGCATCGTCTTGTACCAGGTTGGCGAGTCCTCGCGCCGGCTGCGGACCAGGTCGATCTTCTCGCGCGGGTAGTAGATGAGCGTGCACAGCTCGCCCTTTTCGTCAAAGGTGAGCGTGTCGCCAAAAATTTCGTCGACATGCTCGCGCACGACGCCCGAGCAGTTGTTGAGGATGTGCATAAAGGCTTCGTATTCGCCGTGCACGTCACTCATAAAATGCTCAGTGCCTTTGGGCAGGTTGAGAATGGCCGAGAGATTGATGATCTCGGTAAACGCGGATTGCTCGGTGGGAAATTGTCTCGACAGCAGGCGCAGATACTTAAAGTCTTGCGGGTTGCGATCGAATGCGACCATGAAACACCTTCCGATGAAGCTGGTAAAACTGATAAACAGCGTCAAACGTTTATCAGTATGCGCCGCTTTTGTTTCGATTTTGTGCCAGCGGCTGAATTGTCGGCTGAACGGTTTGGTAAATCGATTTAGTTGAGGTAGATGTGTTGGTCGGGTGGAGACGACAGAAGGTGTTTTCTCAGATATTTATGCGTGGAGCCGGTGGAGACGATGGTGGTAAAGATGTTCGCTATTTTTGGTTCGATTTGGTAAATAGTGGACATATGTACCGTATGTAGGCTCACTGTGCGATAATTTGCGCAGCAATGAGTAAGGAGC
>JAXKHW010000053.1:0-4162 GCA_036549635.1 Collinsella sp.
GGATGTGAAGGGCGCTGCGGAGTCCAAGAAGCTCGTGGTGGGCTTTGATAAGTCCTATCCTCCGTACGGCTTTGTGGGCGACGATGGCGAGTACACCGGATTTGATCTCGATCTTGCCAAGGCTGTTGCCGATAAGCAGGGCTGGGAGGTCAAATACGAGGCCATCGATTGGGATGCCAAGGACACGCTGCTTAACTCGGGTGCCATCAACTGCATCTGGAACGGCTTTACCATGGAGGGTCGCGAGGACGACTACACGTTCTCCGAGCCGTACATGCTCAACGAGCAGGTGCTGGTGGTAAAGAAGGATGCGGGCATCAAGAGCTGGGACGATCTTGCCGGCAAGACCGTGATTACCCAGACCGATTCCGCTGCGCAGGATGTACTCGAGGGTGACCAGAAGGATCTGGCAGCGACGTTTGCCACGCTCGATACCATCGGTGAGTACAACACGGCGTTTATGCAGCTCGAGAGTGGTGCAGTCGATGCCGTTGCCTGTGACCTCTCGATCGCTCAGTATCAGCTTGCCGCCAAGCCCGATGCCTATACGCAGCTCGACAAGCCGCTGTCCAGCGAGCACTACGCCGTCGGCTTTAAGAAGGGCGACACCAAGTCGGCCGACGCCGTGACCGAGTCGCTCAAGGCACTCTACGATGACGGTACGGTTAAGGATCTCTGCGACAAGTATTCAAGCTATGGTCTATCTTTCGATAATTGGGTGCTCAAGTAATGTCTATTCAGGTCATGATGCAAATGCTTGGCCAGGGCTTCTTGGTCAGTTTGCAGTTGTTTGTGCTGACGCTGCTGGGGTCGATTCCGCTGGGAATTCCCGTGGCGTTTATGCGCATGAGCAAAATTGCGCCGCTCCGCTGGATTGCGCGCATCTATATCTCGGTTATGCGCGGCACGCCGCTCATGCTGCAGATGTTTGCCATCTACTTTGCCCCGTACTACGTGTTCGGCATTTCGCTCACGCCCGATTCCAAGTGGACGGCGTGCGTCGTAGCGTTCATCATCAACTACGCCGGTTACTTTGCCGAGATCTATCGCTCGGGCCTGCAGTCCATTCCGCGCGGTCAATACGAGGCCGCCGAGGTGCTGGGCTACTCGCGCCTGCAGACGTTTTTGTACATTGTGATGCCGCAGGTTGCCAAGCGTATTCTGCCGGCGATGGGCAACGAGATCATCACGCTGGTCAAGGACACGTCGCTGGCGTTTGCCATTGGCGTGGGGGAGATGTTCTCGACGGCCAAGGCGCTGGTCGCCTCGCAAGTGAGCATGGTGCCGTTTGCGATCGCGGCGCTGATTTACTGGGTCTTTAACTTTGTGGTCGAGATGCTGCTGGGCGCCGCCGAAAAGAAGCTGGACTATTATCATGACTAACTCAGTGATGAAAATCGAAAACGCGCGTAAGGCGTTTGGCGGCAATGAGGTACTCAAGGATATCTCGCTTGAGGTAAAGCGTGGCGAGGTCGTGGCGATTATCGGGCCTTCGGGCGGCGGTAAGTCCACGCTGCTGCGCTGCGCCACGCTGCTCGAGACTCTCGACGGTGGCTCGCTCTCGTTTGGCGACCTTGCCGTCGCGACGGATGCGGGTTCGGGCGCGGTGTACGCAAAGGGCGATGTGCCTAAACGGGCGCGCTCGCGGTTTGGTCTGGTGTTTCAGAACTACAATCTGTTCCCGCACTATACCGTGATGAAAAACATCACCGATGCACCGATCCGCGTGCTTAAGCGCCCGCGCGAGCAGGCGGAGGCCCGCGCACACGAGCTTATTGCACAAATGGGGCTTACGGGTAACGAGAACAAGGTGCCCTGCGAGCTTTCGGGCGGGCAGCAGCAGCGCGTGAGTATTGCCCGCGCCCTGGCGCTCGACCCGGAAATCTTGTTCTTTGATGAGCCGACCTCGGCGCTCGATCCAGAGCTGACGGCCGAGGTTCTGCGCGTCATCAAGGATCTGGCTGCGCAGAATATGACGATGGTGATCGTGACGCACGCGATGCAGTTTGCCCGCGACGTTGCCGACCGCGTGGTCTTTATGGATGGCGGCCGCATTGTTGAGGAGGGTCCGGCCGAGCAGGTTATCGATCATCCGCGCGAGCAGCGTACCCGTGAGTTCTTGAGCCGTATCGAGGGGTAGGCTCAGCTATTTACTCAACTATTAATTGAGGTGAAGCCGCCGCAGGTCTTACGGCCTGCGGCGGCATTTTATTTGCATCGGCGGGGTTCAATAATCGCCTCGCATGCTCGCCTCCTCCTCTCGCCGCCCGTATTCATACGCGTGCCGAAAGGTCTGCATGGACAGGCGACTGCAAGGGTAGGGTGGTGGCATAGGACATTTGGAGGGTGAGCCGGCTCGGCTGCCGACCATGCTGCTCCCGGGACGGCACCGACCGCGAACTCTCCCCGTTGGCGTCGCGCATTGCGCGCGGCCCTGCAAGGAGGTCATCATGGGTGCTCCCAAGACCGGCAACGTAAGGAACGTGGTGCTCGTAGGCCAAGGCGGGGTGGGCAAGACTTCACTCGCCGAGGCCATGCTCCACCTTTCCGGCAAGACCGCCCGCCTGGGCGGCCACGACGGCACCAAGCCCACGCTCGACTATGACCCCGAAGAGGTCAAGCGTTCATTCTCCATCTCGACGACCATCGCGCCGATCGACTGGAAGGGCGCGCGTATCAATGTGCTCGATGCCCCGTGCTACCCCGATTTTATCGGCGATGCCTTTGCCGCGATGAGCGTCTGCGAGACGGCTCTGTTTGTGGTCGACGCCGAGGCCGGCCCGCAGCCTACGACGGTTAAGCTCTGGTATGCCGCCGAGGACCTGCGCCTGGCGCGTGCGGTGTTCGTAAACCGCCTGTCGCGCTCCGAGGCCAGCTTTGCGACCACGATGGACCTGCTGCAAGAGCGCTTTGGCACGCGCCTGGGCGCCGTGACCCTTCCCTGGGGCGAGGGCGAGGACTTTGACGGCATTATCGACCTGGTGCGCATGAAGGCGCGCCATTGCAACGGCACCGAAGCCGTTGAGTCGGAGATTCCCGAGGAGTATCGTGCCCAGGCCGAGGAGGCCCATGACCATCTGTGCGAGCTGGTGGCCGAGGCTGACGACGAGCTGATGATGAAGTACTTGGAAGGCGAGGAGACGCTGACGCAGGAGGAGCTTGAAGGCCTGCTGTCGAAGGCGATCGCCGAGCGCATCTTTGTGCCGGTCTTTGCGGGCGATTGCATTAAGGAGCAGGGCGTCAACTCGCTGATGGACGACATCGCCACATACTTCCCGGCGCCGACCGACTACGGCGAGATGCCGCTTATCGACGGCGATTCGCTCAAGATTTCAAGCGACGATGATCGTCCGGTGGCGTTTGTGTTTAAGACCCTGGCCGATCCGCAGCAGGGTCGCATCAGCTTTATTAAGGTGCTGACGGGTACGCTTGAGCCGGGCCTTGAGCTGGTCAACGCGCGTACCCGCAAGAGCGATCGTCTGGCTCACCTGTATGTGATGTGCGGCCGCGACATGACCGAGGTCGGTCACGCCTATGCCGGCGATATCATCGTGGCGCCCAAGCTGGCGGCCGAGACGGGCGATACGCTCTCGATTACCGGCAAGGTCGAGGCGGCGGCGTTTAAGTTCCCCAACTCGCAGTACCGCATTGCCATCGAGGCCGAGAATCGCGGGGACGAAGAGAAGCTCTACACGTTTATCGAGAAGGCCTGCAAGGCCGATCCGACCATGAGCATCGATCGTGACGAGGAGACCGGCCAGACCATTATCTCCGCCGTGGGTGAGGCGCAGGTTTCGGTGCTGCTCAACCGTTTGGAGGACCGTACCAAGGTCGTGGCCAAGAGCGTGCCGATCCGCATTCCGTATCGCGAGACCATTCGCCGTACGGCAAGCGCGCAGGGCCGCCACAAGAAACAGACTGGCGGTGCCGGTCAGTATGGCGACTGCTGGCTGCGCGTTGAGCCGCTCATTGGGCCCGACGGCACGAGCGATGGCTATGAGTTTGTAGACGAGGTCGTGGGTGGCCGCATCCCGCGCTCGCTTATCCCCGCCGTGGACAAGGGTGTCCAGGAGACCATGAAGGACGGCATCATTGCCGGCTACCCGCTCACGGGCATTCGCGTGGCTGTGTACGACGGCTCGTATCACAGCGTCGACTCCAA
>JAXKHW010000002.1:0-10772 GCA_036549635.1 Collinsella sp.
CTCTGCCCGGTCATAAACCGGTTGGTCACGCCCACAAAGTAGATCCACTCGGCGATCTCTTGGGCGGTGGCCCAGCGCTTAAGCGGCGTGAGCTCCATAATCTGGTTCCACAGGTGTTCGTCTTCCATCACGCAACGGTTGAGCGGCGTGATAACGCCACCCGGGTCCACACTGTTGGCGATAGCCTGCGGCGCCAGACGGTTTGCAAGGTTCTTGGTGTAGGCGATAACGCCGCCCTTGCTGGCGGCATAGTCGGGAAACTCCGATCCCGTATGCCCGCTCGCCGACCCCACATTGACCACAGATTTGATAGCCGGTGCCGGCTTGGCGGCAAGCCCCTCCCCCGCAAAGGCGTAGCGCTCGGTCACGTTGATGGTGCCATACAGGTTGGCGGCGATGTCGTCGGCCGAATCCTGCGTACCGGCAACGTTCACGATCACCTGGGGTTCAAGGTCGTCCGGAAACGCGTCCGGCTTGCGGACATCAACAATCAGATGGCGGTAGTGTTCGTGTTCGATCGCCGCCGGCAGCAAATCAAAGCCCACGACCTCGTGGCCCTCGTCCAAAAAGCGCTGCACGCACGCGGCTCCGATGCCACCCGAAGCGCCCGTGATCAAAACCCGCATACTTGCTCCTTAGGCGGTTGCGTGGCGCTCGAGGTACTCGGAGCCCACGTTCTCGCGCTCCCAGCCGCGCACGACCTTGTAGCCCACGGGGCTCAGGAAGACCTCGCACAGCAGCTCGGCAACGGCACCCGTCAGCGAGCACATAAGGACCTGCACCCAGGTCCAACCAAAGAACGTGTGGCTCACCACAATGGCAAAGACCAGGTTGTCGATAAACTGGCCAACACCCGTAGACACATAGGAGCGGAAGGCAAAGCTCGCAAAATTATTCTTTTTGAGCATACGGCCCAGCGACTGGTTGAGCGTGGAGTTAACCACGGCAGAAACGAGCATTGCCAGCGAAGAGCCCAACACCACGTACCAGGTGCCGCCGATGGTGGCGTTAAGGGCGGTGTTGACCTCGATCATGCCCGTGTCGTAGTAAGCGCCCCACATGCCGGGCGTGAGCGAGCATGCCCAAAAGCACAGGCTCACGGCCAGGTTGACCAGCAGCGCGAGGATAGAGATTTTGATGGATGCCTTGGCGCCAAAGCGCTTGCAGATCATGTCCTGGCACAAAAACGAAACCCAGCTCACCACAAACCCGCAATCGAGTGCCAGATACGGCAAGCTGATAAGCTCCTTGTTGGCCAGCAGGTTCATCATGATAACGCTCACGAAAAACAGCGAAACCGTTGCCGCGGGAATGCTCCGCAACAGGACCTTGTAGTCCTCCATGACCTTCTTGATCATTATGTACTCCTTTGGTTTTAGGTTTAACGAGCAGGATATCGGACCCGAACTGCTCGGACGCCTCGGTCTTAAGACGACGGTGGGTATGATAGCCGCTCACACGGCATCAGGCAAGCAAACGGCGCGGCAGCCCCGCAGGACCACCGCGCCGATGCGTTAAAAGGCTACGTTGCCAAACTCCGACAGGATAAGGTCGGGGTTGTGGTCGGTTGCCCAATCCACGTTCCACGGGCTCGTGAACAGCAGCAGCTTGCCGCCGCGCATGTCCTCGACGCGCAACGTGTCGCGCGTGAGCGAAAGACCCGGGATATCGATGGTATCGGGGTCGTTTTGGATCCAGCGGATGTCCGTATAGGGCAGCGGCTGGCGACGAACCTCAACACGATACTCGGCCTTGAGACGGCGCTCGAGCACCTCAAACTGCAGCACGCCGACCACGCCCACGATGACGCTCTCCATGCCGGCACCCAGCTCGCGGAAGATCTGGATGGCGCCCTCCTGGGCAAGCTCCTCCATACCCTTGACGAACTGCTTGCGCTTGAGCGTGTCGACCTGCGTAATGCGAGCGAACATCTCGGGGGCAAACGTCGGGATCTGCGGGTACTGCACGTGGCGCTTGCCGGAGCACACGGTGTCGCCGATGCTAAAGATACCCGGGTCGAACAGGCCCACGATATCGCCCGCGTACGCCTCGTCTACAATGGCGCGGTCATCGGCCATCATCGACGTGCCCGTGGCAAGCTTGAGCTTGCGGTTGCCCTGCACGTGGAAGGCGTCCATGCCGCGCTCGAACTTGCCCGAGCAAATGCGCACAAAGGCGATGCGGTCACGGTGGTTCTTGTCCATGTTGGCCTGAATCTTAAACACAAAGCCGCTAAAGTCGTCGCGGCAGGGATCGACCGGCTCGCTGGTGAGCGTATCGGTATAGGCACGCGGCGTCGGGGCCAGGCGCAGGAACTCCTTGAGGAAGGGCTCCACGCCGAAGTTGGTGAGCGCCGAGCCAAAGAACGCCGGGCTCAGCTTGCCGCAGGCCACGGCATCCAAGTCGAGCTCGTCGCCGGCACCATCGAGCAGCTCGATGTCATCCATCAGGTTCTTATGGTTCTCCTCGCCGATGAGCTCATCCATGGCAGGGTCGCCCAGCTCGGCCTCGACCTCGGCGACCTTCTTGGTGGCGTTGGCGTGACCGTCGCCCTCAAAGGCGATAACGCGACGGGTCTGACGGTCGAACACGCCGCGGAAATTGCGGCCACTGCCGATCGGCCAGTTCATGGGATACGTATTGATGCCCAGGACGTTCTCGATCTCTTCCATGAGCTCAAACGGGTCGCGAGCCTCGTGGTCGAGCTTGTTCACAAAGGTGAAGATGGGAATGTGGCGCAGCGTACAGACCTTAAAGAGCTTTTTGGTCTGGGCCTCGACGCCCTTGGCGCCGTCGATGACCATGACTGCGGCGTCGGCGGCCATAAGGGTACGGTAGGTATCCTCCGAAAAGTCCTGGTGGCCGGGGGTATCGAGGATGTTGACGCAGGCGCCGTTGTAGGTGAACTGCAGCACCGAGGAGGTGACGGAAATGCCGCGCTCCTTCTCGATGTCCATCCAGTCCGAGACGGCATGCTTGGCCGAGCTCTTGCCCTTGACCGAGCCGGCGGTCTGGATGCTGCCGGTATAGAGCAGCAGCTTCTCGGTAAGCGTGGTCTTACCGGCGTCCGGGTGGCTGATGATCGCGAATGTGCGGCGCGACGAGATTTCATCCGACAGGCTTGCCATGCGGATCCTTTCTTGCATTGAGTGTATTACGTCGTTGTAACCGCCCTATTGTAGCCGCGAAATGCCGTTACAGGGCGCCTATCAGGACAAATTCATCAGTTGGGGCCTAGGGTAGCAGTCGATGGCGGCACTCCGCAGCAGTTTGTCTCGATCTGTAACATCTAGACGGTTTTTGAACCTCTACCTGTTACAGATTAAGACAAACAGGTGGGCGTCCCAGAAAGATCTCGATCTGTAACATCTAGCAGCCAAAAACTTCTCCAGTTGTTACAGATTGAGACAACCAAATGGGGTCCGCTAGCAAAATCTCAATCTGTAACAGGTAGCCGTCCAAACCGGTTCCAGATGTTACAGATTGAGATGAATGAACGAGCGGACAATCCCTATTTACCTCTTGCATAGCTGTGCATAGTGTATATATACTGTGCTTACCGGTTATATACACGTGTAGCCCATCAGCTAAGGAGCCGCTGTGGACATTATCCTATCCAATTCGAGCGACAAGCCCATCTACGAGCAAATAGCTTCGCAAATCAAAGCCCAGATTCTATCGGGCACGCTCGCTGCGGGAGCCAAACTCCCCAGCATCCGTGCACTCGCGAGCGATCTTGGCGTGAGCGTCATCACCACCAAGCGCGCCTACGCCGACCTGGAGCAGCTCGGGTTTATCTGCACCGTGCAAGGCAAGGGCTGTTTTGTCGCCGACGGCAACCAAGAGCTCTTGCGTGAAAACCAGCTCTGCCATATCGAAGAGCTGCTCGCGAAAGCGGCAAGCCAAGCCGAGGCCCTGGGCGTCACGCGCGACAAGCTGCACGAGATGCTCGACCTGGTAGCCCCCGAAACCATGCAGTAGCCATCTGCAAGAAAGGCTATACCATGCAAAACCTTTTAGAACTCAAAGGCATCTCACGCCATGTGAGTGACCGTTTTTCGCTGCGCGACGTCACGCTTGCCGTGGAGCCTGGCCAGATCGTCGGCTTTGTGGGTGCCAACGGTGCCGGCAAAACAACGACGATTCGAGCCGCGCTTGGGCTTATCAAACTCGATGCCGACGAGGTACACCTGTTTGAGCAGCACTGTGGCGCCGACGCACCCGGTGAGGCGCAGCGCTGCCTGCGTTCCCACATCGGTCTTGTCCTGGACACGTGCCCCTTCCCCTCCACGCTCAAGGTGGGCCAGATCGAGTCGCTCGTAGGCCCAGCGTACCCCACGTGGGACCGCGAAACGTTCGCCCGATTCATCAACCGATTTGGCCTCGATCCCAAGACAAAGGTCAAGGACCTCTCCCGCGGCATGGGCATGAAACTGCAGCTTGCCTGCGCACTCAGCCACAAGGCCAAGCTGCTCGTTTTGGACGAAGCCACCGCGGGCCTCGATCCCATGGCACGCGAGGAGCTGCTTGATGAGCTGCTCGCCTTTGTTTCCGACGGCCTGCACAGCGTGCTGCTCTCGAGCCACATTACGTCCGACCTCGATCGCGCTGCCGACCGCGTCATCTGCATCGATAACGGCTCGATTGTGTTTGACCTGCCGCGCGAGGACATTACCGACCGAGCCGGCATCGCCCACTGCACCCAAGCACAGGCCGCCGAGCTTATGGCTTGCGTCGAAGGTGCCCGCGCCGCCCGCCATGCCTACAGCGTGAACGTACTCGTACCCAACCGTCGCGAAACACTCGAGGCCTTCCCCGAGATTCCCTGCGATCGGGCAACCATTGATGACTATCTGCGCCTCATGCTGAAAGGGGCTTCGAAATGAAACGGGCCTTTATGTCCGAACTCGCCATCGTTCGCACGCTCATCCCGAGCATCGCGGGCGTCGGCCTGTTTATCTTCGTCGTGCTGACTCTTGCCAACGCGTCGGATGGCGATTCCGGCATGAGCGCTGGCGCCTGCGCGGTCAGTGCCATGTCGCCCATCATGGTCATGAGCTCGCTGGCCGGCTTCGACAATCAAAATGGCTGGGAGCGCTATCGGGCAACGCTGCCCTTCTCGCGCAAAGACATTATTTGTGCACGCTACCTGAGCGTTATTGTCTTCTCCGCCGTCATGGCATGTGCAGCTACGCTTTTGCGTATCGTCGCCATCCCGCTCTTCAACAGCGCGGGCATTCCTTCGACGGGACAGACGGTCTTTGAAATCGCAATCGCCTCGGCAGCCTCGATGCTCATTTCCCTCATGATGGTGTTTTTGGCGCAGCCGCTGTTCTTTCGATTTGGACACATGGAGGCGCTGCGCCTATCCGTCGGCCTGTTTGCCATGCTCGGGTGCCTTACCATGGCAACGTTGAGTTCCTCCAACCCCATCAGCAACTGGCTCATGTCGATTGCCGGAGCGAATCCCGATCCCGCCGTCCTTGGCTGTCTGTGCGCAGGAATTGCCGTACTGGCCCTCGCGCTATGCGTAATCAGCTGCACCGTCAGCACCAAGGTTTATCGAGTACGCGATCTGTAGCCACGCGAGTCTCAATCCACGAAGGACGCGATCGCCCCCCCCCGCAAATCCGTGACAAATGGCATGTCCTCGGCGTGCGCCACCGCGCTACTTGCGCAGCGGCTTGGGCAGCGGAATGCCGGCGGCGATAACGGCGGCGATGATCATGCAGACGATACCCTTGAGCGGGAAGCACATGAGCAGCAGGCCCACGACCATGACCGGCTGACGCATGACCGCACCCATCGTCGATGCCGTGCAGACGGCGACGCAAAAGACCGGATCGGCGCCGGTGAGGATGGCCAGTCCGTAGCCCAGGCTTACGCCCGAGAAGATAACCGGGAAGAAGTGACCGCCGCGCCAACCAAGGTTGATGAGGGCGGGGGTCAGCATGGCCTTGACCAGACCGGTCGCGATAAGCACGCCGGCGGGAATGGTCAAGTAGGTTTCCATGAGCACGTCGGCCTGGGTCTCGCCGGCAAACATGGTGTAGGGCAGGACCGTGCCGCAGATGGCGAGCGCCAGACCGGCTAGCATGGCCTTGACGACAGGACGCTCCCCTATTGCATGGGCAAGCGCTTCGCTCGCGTGCTCAGAGACAAAGTACAGCCAGCCGCAGATTGTTCCGATCAACGACAGAGGGACGAGCCAGGTAAGCTCTAGGTTGCCCACCTCGGCGGACTCGAACCTGGGCATGCCCATGCCGCCGCCCACAAGCTGGCCAAGCAGCAGGTAGGCACCCAGACCGCCGGCAATCGCAATACCGTAGACCACCGTCTTTTGCGCCTTGGGCAGCTTGATGGTGATCTCGCCGGACGCGGAGCCCTCGTCGCCGTCGGCACTACCGGCAAGCGGCGCCACAAAGCCAAAGACGGGCGCAGTAAAGAGCGCCGTCAGGGCAGCCTGGGTACCCAGCAGCGTGAGCTCCCTAAACTCGGCGCCAAAGCGACGCATACGGTCGCCGACCCAGCTGCACAGACCCGCGATAACGCCGGTCAGGCCGGCCTCCGGTCCAATGCTTCCGCCAAACAGCAGCGGCAGCAATGCCGCGAGCGAAAGCTTGCCCAGGTTGTCGTACGGGTAGCGCCCGTCTTGCTTAACCTTAGCCATCACCTGGTTGAGGTCATCGGTCTTGGTGCCTGTCATCTTTTCGTACAGACCGATTAACAGGCCGCCCAGCAGGCAGACAAAAAACGGGTACGGCAAAAAGCCAAACGGGCCGCTGGCAAGCTCGGGCAAAGAGACGCCCAGCGCGTGCGGAATCTCGGTCCATAGATAGTCGATACCGTGCTCCATCGCAAAAAAGAACAGCCAGACCGCGGCACCTGCGAACGCACCGGTCACGGCAACGCTAAGTAAAAACAGCGCGCGGTTTTTGGGTTTGGCAAGGTTATCCATCGGGTCCTCCCGCGGTCAAAGTCGACATAGTTACGTTTTATTGTAGAGTGAGCGTTGCCCGAACGAGCCAACCGTCTGCGCCGCGAACGGCACCATTGGGAGCCATAGTGGGGCAAGCTCAAGACTTATCCGTTGATAATCGAGGCAATCTCGCGCAAATCGTCGGCAAAGTAGATACCTTGCTGGCGCTGCGGGCTCGATAGGCCCTTATCAATCATGTGCCCGAGCAGCGCCTTGAGGTCGTTGTAGTAACCGTCCAGGTTATACAGGATGCACGGAGCACTCAGGTGCCCCAACGACACAGCGGACATGACCTCGGCAATCTCCTCGAGCGTGCCCGTCCCGCCGGGAAAGGCGATGAACACATCGCCGAGCTCAATCATCTTGGCTTTGCGCTCGGCCATATCGCTCGTCACGATAAGGTCGTCGATGCCGTCATGTTGAAACTCGGCCTCGATAAAAAAGCTCGGCTCAACACCCGTCACGTGTCCGCCGGCATCGAGCACGCTATCGGCGAGCGCGCCCATCAGGCCCGATTTGGACCCGCCGTATACCAGCGCGTGTCCGTTGGCGCCAATCCAGTTGCCCAGCTCCTGTACCGCGGGCAGAAATGCCGGGTCATTGCCAGTGTTGGCACCCAGGTACACGGTGATGTTCATATTTGTCCCCCTGTTGTGGCGCACGACGTTCGTCTTAGCGCTGGCGTCGACGATACTCGCGCACGCGGCGTGACAGATCGGCGAGCTCGTCACGATCGAGCTCTTCCAAATGCTCAAGATCGTCCATAAAACGAGCCATGGTGTCCTTTTGACGCATCTTGATAAGCGTATTGCAGTAGTTCACCGCCACGCCCGTGAGCATGGCGATGTAGAAGATGCTGATGACGCTCAAGACGACGGTAATAGCGCGGGCAACCGGTGTCTCGGCCGGGATGTCGCCAAAGCCGATCGTCGAGACCGTCTCAAAGCTAAACCACAGGCCATCGCCAAACGTGAGGGTCGTGGGCTCGGACAGCCAGACAGCCGTCGAGCACAGCAGATAGAAGACGAGGAACAGCTCCGTAATGCGCACGAAGCCCGCCTGGCGCAACACGTCGGCAAGCGTCCTGAGCTTTTTCATCGCGACCCCTTTTCTCAGACGTCCAATCACATTCGCTCGGTATTGTCCCACGCCTCTCCCGCAAACGAAACTAATCATTGGGGACGTTCTTAAATGACTAGTCAAACAAGAACGTCCCCAATGACTAGTCATTTAAGAACGTCCCCGATGACTACCAGCTGCCGACTGGGCGGGCTGAGCTGGTATCCTTATGCGGTAATGTCTCGATTCGTTAGGATTGCATGTGAGAGCTGCCACTGTCCTTCGTTCAGTTATATGTCGCGCCCTGGCCATTGTGCTCGCCGCGCTTGCCGTGCTGAGTTCTATCGCGCCTGTCCAGGCTTTTGCCGCTGACTCTAGCCAGCCAGTCAAGACGGTCCGCGTTGGTTGGCTCGTCAACAACGAGGGCTTCCAGGACGGCACCCCCGGCGAGCGTCTCTCGGGATGGGGTTACGAGTACCTCCAGACCCTGTCGTACTACACGCCCGGCTGGCGGTACGAATACGTCTCCGGCACCTTCACCGAGCTTATGGACATGCTCGAGGCAGGCGAGATCGACCTCATGCCCAACATCTCCTACTCCGAGGAACGTGCCCAAAAGCTGCTCTTTTCCTCGAACCCCGAGGGCACCGAGCGCTACTACATCTACGCCAGGCCCGACCGTGACGACCTTGCAAAGGGTGACCCTCAAGCACTCCAGGGTCTCACTATCGGTTGCAACTCCGGCGTCATGCAAACCTTCGTTGGCCAGCAGTGGCTCGCCAACGAAGGCATTACCTGCACCTATAAAGAAATCGACACTGGCAGTGCCCTCTTTGACGCGCTCGCAAACAACGAGGTCGATGCCATCATCATGAACGACACGACCTCGTCGCCCAGCGCCTCCCCCATGTTCTACGTTGGTTCGAGCGACTACTACTTTGCCGTCCCCAAAAGCCGCCCCGACCTAATGGACGACATCAATGCCGCCATGTCGGCAATCGCCCGCGTCAACCCACGCTATATCGACGAAGTCAAATCTAACTACTCGGTCAAAAACAGCGGTTCATCATCGCTCAACGGCCCCGAACGTTCCTGGCTCAAAGCAAATGACAACACCATCACGCTCGGCTACATTACGGGCAAACTCCCCTACTGCAACGAAGACGAAAACGGCGAAATGGAAGGCTCGCTCGCATCGCTTGCGACGACGTTGCACGATAAATTTGGCATTACGGTCAAAACCGTCGCCTTTGATAGCTACAAGATGATGTCAAAGGCTCTGTCAAAGGGAAGCATAGACGTTGCGCTGCCGGTATACCGAGATTACTGGGTTGCCGAGCAATCAGGCGTTGTGCAGTCGGCATCGTTGGGGACCGTGTCCCTCACCGCCATCCACACCGGCAGCGACCTGAACAAAGACCTTCAGAACATCGCCTGTACCAAATCATCGTTTGTCAACAAAAATGCACTTGAAAGCCTGTTTCCCGCAGCGACCGTGACCGAATACCAATCCGACGATGAAGCGTTCGACGCCCTCAGGAAGGGAACGGCGCACTGCATCGTCGCTCCCAGCTCACGCATAAAAACCATCGGCGACCGTTATGATCTCGAAGGTTACGAGACGGCCGAGCTCCCTGACACCTGTGAGCTCTCGTGCTGGATTTCGCGCGGAAAGCCCGAGCTGCTGGGAATCGTCAACAAGGGCATCATCAATGCCGGAGAATCGCTCTCCGCAAGCAATTACTCCTCCACGTCGTACACGGCCCAGGAATCCAACACGCTTCAATTCCTTTATCGCAACCGTGCCGCCGTTGCAGCTGCCCTCATCGGTATGTTGTCGGTCGGTATCGTCCTGCTCATCTGGGCGCTCGTGCGCGCTCGAACCGAGCGCAAAAAAGCCGACGCTGCCAACGCCGCTAAGACGGCATTCCTCACGCGCATGAGCCACGACATCCGAACGCCGCTCAACGGTATCCTGGGCCTTATCGAGATCGAGGAATTGAAGGAAGGCGATATCCAGGTCGCCCGCGAGAGCCGTGCCAAGGCGCGCGTTGCCGCCAATCACCTGCTCTCGCTGATCAACGACATCCTCGAGATGGGCAAAATCGAAGACCGCAAGCTAACACTGGAGCATGCGCCTTTTAACCTCAAAGAGCTCTGTGACAATACGCTGGTGCTGTGCAAGCTCCGCGCGTCCAGTAACGCCATCACAATGCAGGACAATAGTCTGCCGTACGCCACGGGGCCATACATGATCGGCAGTCCCACCCATATCCGACAGATCATGATCAACCTGTTAGACAACAGCATTAAGTACAACAAGCACGGCGGCTCCGTCACCTTTAGCTCAAATACCAAGCCACTCGATAACGGGCGCGCGCTCTTTTGCTTTAGCGTTTCGGATACCGGCATTGGTATGACTCCCAAGTTTTTAAAGCACATCTATGAGCCGTTTGCCCAAGAAGGTGACGATGCGCGCAGCAAGTTCCAAGGAACCGGCATGGGCATGCCAATCGTCAAGTCGCTTATTGAACTGATGGGCGGCACCATCGAAGTCACCAGTGAGCTCCATGTGGGCACCTCGTTCTACGTGGAGATTCCGCTCGATATCGACGAGAATCCCCAGGCGCGGGCGAATACGGTTGAGAGTGCGCCTGACTGCTCGCTCACCGACATGAACGTGCTGCTCGCCGAAGACAACGAATTGAATGCCGAGATTGCCCAGGCGCTGCTA
>JAXKHW010000054.1:0-1965 GCA_036549635.1 Collinsella sp.
GAAGTAGAAGGGCACGAGCTGCTTGGTGAGCACCAGGCGGCCGAGCATGGCGAAGCCCATGGCAGGCAGGATGTTGGCGGCAACGCCAAAGCCAGCAAGGACAAAGGGCGGGATGAAGTCGAGTAGGCCCTGGATGGCGTCGGAGCCCAGGTAGAATGCGCCGCCGCACAGCAGGAAGTACTCAAGGCAGCCAAAGAGGCCCATGCTCCAATGTGCCGCGTAGATACCCTTGAGGTTGCCCTTGGCAGCGCACTTGTCAGCAATGTCAACAATGATCGAGAATCCAGCATCCGTAATGTTGCCGATCGTCAGCGAAAGGACGGCGATAGGCATGGCGAGCGCGATGGCTGCCTCGGTGCTCTGGCCCAGCTGGATAGCGAAGGCGCAGGCGAGCACGCCGCCGACGGTTTCGTTAGGCGGTACGTAGGCGCCGATGGAGATCGAGCCCATGAACAGCAGCTCCAGACTCGCACCGATCGCGAGGCCGGACTGCAGGTCCCCCAGCACCAGGCCCACGAGCGGGCACAGGACGATGGGGCGGAACGCGTAGAGGGTGCCGAGCTGGTAGTCGAGGCATCCAAACGCTCCGACTAAGCCGACGAGGATTGCTTGGACAAGCATAATTCCTCCCAATGAGAAATCTCGAACCGTCGTCACTCCCGTCGCGCGCGTTGTTGATATCAATTCCGGGAGTTCGATTCCACGGCTCGAAGCGTACCTGGTGTGCTGCTAACACCCATGCCAGGCACAAATGATTTGATACCAATTATAGATATGCAGGTTCTTACTATTTAATACCACTCGCTCAGCGGGGTGTTTTTTACCGTAAACGGCAGACGCATCCCATCAGGCACGTTCCTTGTTTCGATGGCGGACAAGCGCCACCAAAAAGCCATCGCCAAAGGCATCGCATGCCAAGTTGCCTACAATCACCAAAACGATAATCGCCGCGCCCAAAAGCTCGTTCCAGCGAAAGACCTCGCCAAAGAGGAGCGCCGACCAGCAGGGAGCGAGCACGACCTCGCTCATGCAGACTAAGTTGGCTGCAAACGCATTGGTGCGCGCGATCCCCTTGGCATACAGCACGCTCGCAAGGCCGCTGCAAAAAAGGCCATGCACCAGCATGAGCCCCCACTCAAATGGTCTCACGGAGTCTAGGGCCCCGGCAAAATAGACGATCGGCAGCATCGAGATACCGCAGGAGATGAGCGAGGAAACCATGGGCGACGCATCGGGGCGAGAGTTCAAAAAGAAACACAGCCCAAAGGTGGCGCCCGAAATGACGGCAAGTAGGTTGCCGAGCATGCCCTCGGCGCTCAAATCACCTAAAAAGAAAAGTCCCATACCCGTAAAAGCAACCACCACGGAGGCAATCTTCGCAGGCGAGGGCAACGTGCGAGTTGCGAGCGATTGATACACGATAACGAAAATCATCGAGGTGTACTGCAGGACGATCGCGTTGCCGACCGTCGTGAGCTGGTTGGCAAAGTTAAACGTGGTGCCCGTCACGAAGTTGCAGACGGCCACAAGGACAATAAGACGGCTGACGCGGAGGACGGGCCTGCCGACGAGCAGGATAAAGAGCGCCATAAATATTGCCGTAACGGCACCGATCAAAAGAGCTGACTGCGAATTGGCGCGAACGAGGATGCCGATAAAACTCCACAAGAGCGCCGTGCCAAATAGATACATCGCCCCGCTCACGCCATTATCGGGTGGATTGTCAGATCGAATCACGAAGCACCTCCAGCTAGCTTTCGGTAATAAAAAACGGCGACCGCAACGGGTCGCCGTTTCCCTTGGGGGCAAGATAAAACGCAGGAACTTACGCCAGCACGCCGAAGAACGCGCCGATGATGCCCACGACCATGGTAGCCACGATCAGCACCATGGGGTTGATCTTCTTGGACAGCAGCCAGTAGTACAGCCAGAAGGCGATCATGCCGAGCATGCCGGGCATGATGC
>JAXKHW010000055.1:0-1905 GCA_036549635.1 Collinsella sp.
CGTCCGCGCCTTCCTCAACCGCGGCGTGACCGGCGACACCGACATCAACGTCATCGACACCGCCGAGTTCGCGATCCCCGGCCTTGACGACGAGTTCCGCGTCATCGTGTCTCCGTGGATCCTCTCCTCGCTGATCACCGACCGCCTGGCTCGCTACTACGAGACGGTCACCAAGCACAACCTCAAGTATCGTCGCTACTATCACCAGTTCGACTACTAAAGAAAACGGGTGCGGGAACGTGCCGGGCTATTGAGAGGAACACAGAATGAGACAGTACATCATCGCCAGCCATGCGCACTTCGCCACCGGCATCAAGGAGAGCGTCGAGCTGCTCTCGGGCGCTCGCGACAACGTCCACGATCTTTCGATGTTCGTCGATGGCCGCATGGACGTGGCCGAGGAGGCCCAAAAACTGCTGGCAGGCATGTCTGCCGACGATGATGTCGTTGTCTGCACCGACCTCTTTGGCGGCAGCGTCAACAACGAGTTCACCAAGATCGTCCAGACGCGTCCCCGCACGTACCTCGTTACCAACATGAACCTTCCTCTGCTCATCCAGCTGCTGTTCTCTGACGAGTCGGCGCCGGTTGAGGAGACGATTCGCGCCATCGTCGCTGCGGACGATACGCGCGTGAAGTTTGTCAACGATCTTTTGGTCGATGACGACGAGGAAGAAGAGTTCTAATCCGCAGCACCTACTGACACGCCGTAAGACGGCACAAGACCTTTGGGGGGTCACATTATGATTCAGCTACTTCGCGTTGACCATCGCCTGCTTCATGGCCAGGTCGCAGTTTCCTGGGTTCAGGGCCTTGGCTCCAACTGCATCTTCTGCGTGGGCGATAAGGTCGCTAACGACCCGGTGTGGAAGACGACGCTCAAGATGGGCAAGCCTGCCGGCTGCAAGCTTGTCATCAAAGATATGGAGCATGCAATCGAAGCTATCAACTCGGGCGTGACCGACAAGTACAAGATGATCATCTGTGTCGCCACTATTGCTGAGGCAAAGCAGCTTGTTGAGGGCTGCCCGCAGATCAAGTCGGTCAACCTGGGCAACACCAAGCCCAAGGACGAGAAGCGTCCCGATGCGCGTCAGGTCTCTCGTCAGATCTTCCTGACCGCGGCCGAGGAAGCCGATGTGCGCGAGATGCTGGATCGTGGCGTTGAGGTCGAGATTCGACCCCTGGCCGATGACCCCAAGGTTGACTGCGCCAGCGTGCTCTAGGCGTTCAATTTCGAAGAGTCTGAGCTCTTCGTAGTGTCCTATTAGGAAAGGGGGATATATGCTTACCCAAGCAATCCTCATCGGACTTATCGCCGCATTTGGTAAGTTCGACTGCCAGCTCGGTACGCTCTATGCGTTCCGCCCCATCGTCCTGTGCCCGCTCGTGGGCCTGGTGCTGGGGGACCTGCAGTCCGGCCTCGCGATCGGTGCGAGTCTGGAGCTGCTGTTCATGGGCTCGATCTCCATCGGCGCCTACGTGCCGCCTGATGAGACGATTGGCGGCGTGCTCGCCTGCGCCTTCGCTATCCAGCTGGGCCAGAGCACCGAGGCAGCCATCGCGCTCGCCATGCCTATCGCCACGCTGTGCCTTGCCATCAAGAACATCCTCAACGCCGCCCTGCCGATCCTGGTTGACCGCGCCGATGTCTTCTCCGGCCAGGGCAACCTTAAGGGTGTCTATGCGATGCACTTCCTGATCGGTTTGACCGGTATCATCATGGCGTTCCTGCTGTGCTCGCTGTCGTTCTATCTGGGTGCTGACGCCATCCAGGGCCTACTCGACTTCATCCCGCCCTTTGTCCTTGCTGGCTTTGGCGTTGCCGCCAACATCCTGCCTGCCATGGGCTTCGCCATGCTCGGCCGCCTGGTGCTCACCAAGCAGCTCGTGCCCTTCTACTTC
>JAXKHW010000056.1:0-20269 GCA_036549635.1 Collinsella sp.
CGCGACCGCAGTCGTCGAGCACAAACGAACCGCCGGTATACACCGACTCGTCATAGGCACCGACCGGCGCCATGCAGGCAAACCACACGCTGCGCTTGGATGCGATCTTGCGGTAGGCGCCGCTGCGAACGGCAGCAATGGCGGCAGTCTCGCGGTCGGTCATGTCAAACGCGTTGAATTGGAAATACGCAATGAGGTCAACACCGGTCGGCAGCATCTCGAGTTCGCGGTCCAAGTCAAAAATCACGGCGATGCGCACGCCGTCCACGTCGAACACCGGCGGCGCCCAACGTGTGTCGTTGTTCTCGCCACGCTGCAGGGCAATGCTCGAACGCGCCGGCACCACATGACCGTCCTTGAGCATCATGTAGTCGAGCAGCGGCTGGCCCTCAAACGAAACCGCCGCGGGCACGATGCAGATCATGTCAAGCTCCTGGATACGCTCGGCGACACCAGTCAAACCGGCAAGCACGTCGTGCTCAAAGTCAGCAGCGCCCACCAGGCCACCGGGCATGGCGCCCATAAAGAGCGGAGCCGGAACGCACAGCACGCGCGCCCCGCGCTCGTGGGCCAGACGAGCCTGGTCCTCGATGCGGCCGCAAATGCCCTCAATATCCCCAAGGCGCATATCGATCTGTGCAAGTGCGAGCTTCATGGCCCAGCCCTTTCCGTCGTAAACCATCGAAATCGTAGTAAAAGCGCCGGCCGCATAATGCAGTCGGCGCTTGCATGTGCATATGCTAGCTATGATACCCCGAGCGGGGGCGCGCTCCTAGAATGTCGCGGACCACAGCCCGTGCAGGTTGCAGTAGGCATAGACGGTACCGGTCTTGGAGCCGCCCGCGAAAAACGTCGCGGGTTTCATGCCGGGTTCAAGGTAATGAACCTCTAAGCGGCCCTCGGCCTCAAGGGCGATCCACTCAATGTAGTGCTCGGGCAGGCTGGGGTGCTCGACCGAGCCAACGCGTGCGCGAATCACGTGACCGTCACGCTCGGTCTCGACAACAGGCACGTGCTTCTCGTGCGCCGCGTCCTCTGTGTTTGCAGTCAGTTCCGTGCAACCGGCAGGGGTCGCAACGTCGTCGCCAAGGGCGGCGATGAGCTTGCCGTCGGGGTCCTTAAAGAATTTCGCCATGATGTTCTCCTTTGCTGATGTGCCAATGTTCTTGATGGTTCTTATGCCCAAAGGCAGACAAACCATCCACGGCATTGCAAATGAACACATAACGGATCAGGCAAGCGGTCGAGCCAAAATGCGTCGACCGTCCTGCCTACCCCAGCAGCCCCACCCGAGCGGGTTAGCGCCCGTCGCCGCCGAGCAGCGCCAGAACGTCCTCGCGGGTAAACAGCGCCGACGAGATGCCGTCGCCGCCGAGCACGCTGTTGACCAGGTCGCGCTTGGACTCCTGCATCTGCATAATGCGTTCCTCGATCGTGTCCTTGGCGATGAGCTTGTACACGGTCACGGTATGTTGCTGGCCAATACGATGCGCACGGTCGGTCGCTTGGTCCTGCGCCGCCACGTTCCACCACGGGTCGTAGTGAATGACCACGTCGGCCGCCGTCAGGTTCAGGCCCACGCCGCCCGCCTTGAGCGAAATCAAAAAGATCGGAACCTTGCCCGCTTGGAACTGCGCGACCATCTTGGCGCGGCTCTCTTTAGACGATGCGCCCGTGAGCTTAAGGAAGGCGATGTCCTCCTTGGCCAAGCGCTTACCAATGATATCGAGCATACCCGTAAACTGGCTGAACAGCAGGATGCGATGCCCGCCGTCGAGTGCGCCGTGCACGAGCTCCATGCACGTATCGAGTTTGGCGCTCCCCGCCTTGTAATCCTCGTAGTGCAGACGCGGGTCGCAGCAGATCTGGCGCAGCTTGGTGAGCTCGGCGAGTACCTTGAGCTTGTCTTTCTTAAACTCGGATGCCTCGCGGTGCTGCACCTGTTGGGCGATGCGGTCCTGGTTGGCCAGGTAGAGCTTGCGCTGCTCGCCGGTGAGCTGCGCCATGACCGTATCCTCGATCTTCTCGGGCAGGTCTGCCACCACGTCTTCCTTTACGCGGCGCAGCACAAACGGCGACACGAGCGCCTGCAG
This sequence comes from Collinsella sp., assembly GCA_036549635.1. GTDB lineage: Bacteria > Actinomycetota > Coriobacteriia > Coriobacteriales > Coriobacteriaceae > Collinsella. Next base: position 2,094 of record JAXKHW010000056.1, read on the forward strand.
GCGAGCGGCGCTGTCGCCCTCGGCGTGCTCGACCGGACTTTCGAAGCGCTTTGCAAACGATTCACGCGTGCCCAGCAGGCCCGGCATCAAAAAGTCGAAGATGCTCCAGAGCTCGGATAGGCGGTTTTCGATGGGCGTGCCCGTCAGAGCAAAGCGCACGCCGGCAGGCAGGCGCTTGGCGGCGCGAGCCACCTGGGTGAGCGGGTTTTTAATGTACTGGGCCTCATCGAGCACCACACGGGCAAAGTTCTGCTCGACGTACTCGTCGATATCGCGCCGCATAAGGTCATACGACGTCACGACCACGTTATGCTCAGCCACGCCGGCAATCTGCACGCGGCGCTGCGCCTTGGCGCCCACGATTGCGCAAACATCGAGCGAGGGCGCAAAGCGCTCCAGCTCGGCAGTCCAGTTGTACACGAGCGAGGCCGGGCATACCACGAGCGTGGGCTTGATGTCCCCCGCCTCCACGCGCGCCAGGACATGCGCGATCATCTGGAGTGTTTTGCCCAGGCCCATGTCGTCGGCCAAGATGCCACCAAGGCCCAGGTGTTCGAGCGAGCCGAGCCACTGGTATCCGTCGACCTGGTAGCCACGCAGCGTGGCCTTGAGCGAGGCGGGTACCGTAAAGTCCATCTTGCCGAGCGTGTCCAGGCGCTCGACGGTACGGCGGAACGCAGCGTCGCGATCGGCCTCGAGCGCGGGCGTGCGCGCGAGCATGCTATCGACGAACAGGGTGCTCGATGCGGAAAGCGACACGCCGTCGAGCAGGTCGACGGCATCGACGCCCAGGTCCTTGGCGAGGCCAAACGCGGCTCGAGCGCCCTCGTCCAGGCGAATGATGTCGCCGGACGTAAGGCGCGCAAACGTTTGATGGCGCTTATAGGAGTCGAGGTAGATGGCAAGATCTGCCGCCGAAAGACCGCTCGCGCCCAGTTCAACATCGAGCAGGTTGCTCTTGACGGTGGCACGCACCGAAAGCTTGGGCGCAGGGCGCACCGAGATCTGGCGTAGGTGGTCGCTGAGCATGACCTCGCCCAGCTCGGACAGGGCAGACAGGCCCTCGGTCAGCAAGCAGAACAGGCTCTCGTCGTCGCGCTCCTCAAACGCCAGGCCGCCCTCGTAAAAGTCGAAATACAGGGCCGCCGTGTCCATAACGCGAAACTCTGCTATCTCGTCGCGCGGCGGCACGCCCGGGCGCTGTTCTTCGAAGGGGCTTCCCGGAGCACCCAGGCTAAAGAGATCTGCCGACCAGTCGCCGTAGGAAACCGTAATCTTGCAGGTCACGAGCCCGTCGTCGACACCGATTGCCATGGCAAAGCTCGGCTCGGGCGCCACGGTGTCGAGCACGGCGGGCGCGGTAAGGTCGGTGTAGTCGCGCAAAATGGGCAGCGCCATACGACAGAACTCCCCCACCTGGTCGACAGCGATATGGATCGGCGTGCGACAGGGCAGTAAGCGCGATAGGAACGGCGCCGCATGCTGGGCAAACGCTACATCGGCGCGGCGCGCACGGCGGGTGTCGACCAGATAGGCAACGTCGCCCGAAGCAAAGCAGTATGCATCGGCCGGCAGGCGTAGATCGTAGCTGCCGCCAGCCGCCGGCGCGATTTTGGCGGCAAGGAGCGGTGGGCGCTTAGACAGAGCCTCGTCCTCCCCTTCCGGAGGCATCTCAACCGCCACGTCATAGGTGCGATGCGTCGTCGTCCCCCGCGACCAGGCGGGCTCAAAGGAGATGGTCTGGCCACGCAGCAGGTCCAGCACATATACGATGCTATGCTCGGACAGCGGCAACTGACGCTCGGCGACAAAACCGCTGCGGGCAAAGTCGTACGACGCCGAACGCGAGCTTGTGATGTCATCGAGATAGGCAACTGTCGTCACAACAAGGTTGAGCAGCTTTGTCGACACGTCCTCGAAGGCTTCGGGCGTATGGACAAACGTGAGCTTCTTGCCGTACGAGAAGGTGCCGCCTCGGACATAGGCGTCGGCCATGCCGTCGATATCCTTGACCACGTAGGAGACCGATCCACAACGAATGCGAAGCTCGAGCGCCCAGCTAAAGCGGTCGGCAAACAGTGGATTGTAGTACGGCACCAACGAGGGCTCCAACACCGCCTTGGGGGCATCGGGATCCACACTGCTGGCGAGCTTGCGGCGCATGCTCGCCAGCTCATCCATGCGTGCGTCCGAAAGATCGGAGAGCGCCGCCATGAGGCTGGGACTCGTGGGGACGGGCGCCGGAAAGGGAAAGTTGGGATTGACGGCCGGCGCTTTGAGCGCGGTGCGCGCGGGCTGTTTCGGCTGCGCCGTAAACGTGCGGACCGGCGTGCGCAAACCTTCGACGGGCTCGGCGCCGCTGGCATCCAAATACGCCAGAGCCGTGGCAATAGCGTGCTTGCACATACCGGGGTAACGATAGGCGGCGGGGCAATCGCAGTCGTAGTCGATCACCTCGTGCTCGTCCATGTCGAGCGCCACGTGCGTCTTGTACAGGTCGCCGCGCGAACCGCGCACCGAGCCCTCAACCGTCACGTTTTTGGAGAAGCGCGAGCCGCTGTCCTCGATCGACAGCACGGCGCCGTTGAGCATGAGCGAACGCCCCTTCATAAAGGTACCGCTCAGCGCCGCCTCTTTCCGGAGCGCCTGTGCAAACGTCCCCTGCGCCATCACTTCCTCCAATCTCACCCGGGGTAGCTAATTTGGGACGGGGCTATTTTAGCTACCCCCATATGTCGGTTGAGATGCATTCCGACCCCGACTCATTCGCCGTCAGTCAAAGGGTAGCTAAAATAGCCCCGTCCCAAATTAGCTACCCCGCCAACGCCGTCCTTAAATTACCGTCACTCTGCCTTGGTTACCCACGATGGCCTTTGCCTCGGCCAGCAGCGGAATCGAGCGTGCGTTGACCTTGGCCGGTACCTCGGCACGCAGTACGCGCCCGTCCACCTGCTCGATAAAGATCTCCACGCGGTCGCCGCCCGGGTTGGCGGTAAGCACCGTGGCAAGACGCGCCATATTGCCCTGGCTAAAGCGGCTGTTGGGCACCATGACCTCAAACACCTTGGGCTTGTTGTTCTCCTCGTTGAGCTCAAGCGGCACGATCTCCTGCGCGATGATCTGGTCGCCGCGGTCCGAGCGCTCGAGCTTGCCCTTAATGCGCACAAACGCATCGGACAGCTGCGCGCCGGTCTCGGGATCGACCTCGCCGTACAGGTACCCCTCGGCCTCCTTGTAGGTCTTGGGGAACACCACGACCGTGGCCTCGCCTTCCATGTCCTCGAGCTGCACAATGCCCATGGGGTCGCCGTTTTTGGTCACGCGCTTGGACACGCTCGAGACCATGCCGGCCCACCACAGTGCTTTGCCCTCGGGAATCTCCTGGTTGATGGTGCCGCCCGTGGGGTTTTGTACCTCGTAGCCGGTATCGATCTGCGAGAACGAGAAGTCGCGCGCCTTACTGAGCGCATACTCAAACGGGCGCAGCGGGTGGTCCGAGACATAGATGCCCAGAACCTCCTTCTCCTGGCTCAGCTTAAGGTGACGGTCCCACTCCTGGCCATCCGGATCGGGCACGCTCACCTCAAAGCCCGAGCCCTCAACGTCGCCGAACATGTCGAAGAACGACGTCTGGCCGCTCGCGCGATCTTTCTGGCGCTTTACCGCTGCATCGATGATGTTCTCGGGGTTGTTCTTGTCCACAAAGTGCATCATCTGGCGACGCGGATACCCCGTGGAGTCAAAGGCGCCTGCCTTGATGAGCGATTCGATCACGCGACGGTTGGCCTGGCTCGAGTCCACGCGCTCGACAAAGTCGTGCAGCGTCTTAAACGGACCGCCCGCCTCGCGCTCGGCGATAATCGCCTGCGCCACGCCGGTGCCCACGCCGCGGATGCCGGCCAGGCCAAAGCGCACGCCTTCCTTGGTAGCCGTGAACTCGGTGCCGGACTCGTTGACATCTGGCGAAAGCACGGGGATGCCGTCGTAACGGCATGCCGAGACGTAGTGAACGATCTTGTCGGTCTTGCCCGTGTAGGACGTCAGAACGGCCGCCATGTACTCGTGCGGATAGTGCGCCTTAAGCCATGCCGTCTGCATAACCAGAATGGCGTAGCCGGCGGAGTGCGACTTGTTGAAGGCGTAGGACGCGAACTCGAGAACATCGTCCCAAATCTTCTGGGCGACCTCGCGCGTGTAGTTGTTCTTGATGGCGCCGTTCATCCAGTGGTCGTAGGTGGTCTCGTCCGAGCCATCCTCCCAGTGGAGCACCGTCGACGTGAGCAGCTTGATCTTTTTCTTAGCCACGGGCTTACGGATACGCGAGTCCGATTCGCCCTTGGAGAAGCCGCACATCTCAACGGAGATGAGCATAACCTGCTCCTGGTAGACCATGGTGCCGTAGGTTTCGCCCAGGATGTCGTCCAGGCGGTCGTCGTAGGAGACGGCCGGCTCCTTGCCGTTCATACGGTTGATGTAGGACGAAACCATGCCGGCACCCAGCGGGCCCGGGCGGTATAGAGCGATCAATGCCACAACGTGCTTGTACTCGGTGGGCTTCATATTCTTGATCGTGGCCGTCATGCCGGCGGACTCGACCTGGAAGACGCCGGCGGTGTGACCGGAGCCCATGAGCTTAAAGATCTCGGGGTCGTCAAAGGGAATCTCTTCCTCTTTGATGTCGATGCCGAAATTCTTTTTGATGTTTGCCTTAGCCTTGGAGATAACCGTCAGCGTGCGCAGGCCCAGGAAGTCCATCTTGAGCAGGCCCATGTCGGCAACGGTATGGCCCTCGTACTGGGTAATCTCGACGCCGCCCTTGGTATCGAGCTTGGTGGGCACATGCTCGTTGACGGGATCGCGGCAGATCAGGACGGCGCACGCGTGCACACCCTCGCCACGGGTGAGGCCCTCGATCGAGAGCGCCGTGTCGATGATACGGCGGGCGTCGTCATCCTTTTTATAGGCCTCGGCAAAGTCGGGGTTAAACAGATCCTCTTTGCCGGGTTGCTTTTCGAGCACCTGCTTGAGCTTGACCTTGGGGTCGCTCGAGACCATCTTGGACAGGCGCTGGCCCATGTAGACCGGGTAGTCCAGCACGCGCGCGGCGTCGTTGATGGCCTGCTTGGCCTTAATGGTCGAGTAGGTGATGACGTGGGTGACCTTCTCGGGACCGTAGAGCTGGCGAACGTGCTCCACGACCTCGAGGCGCCGCTCATCGTCGAAGTCCATATCGATATCGGGCATCTCGGTACGCTGCGGGGACAGGAACCTCTCGAACATCAGGCCGTTCTCGAGCGGGTCGAACGCGGTGATGTTCATGGCGTAGGCGACGATAGCGCCGGCGGCCGAGCCACGGCCGGGACCGACGCCGATGCCGTTGTCCTTGGCCCATTGCACGTACTCGGCGACGATCAAAAAGTAGGCGGCAAAGCCCTTGTCGCAGATGACCTTGTATTCGTACTCAAAGCGCTCTTTGATGTTGACGCCACAGATCTCGCGCGTGGCCCAGTCGTCACCGTAGTGTTGGCGCAGGCCCTTCTCGCACTCGCGGCGGAACTGGCTCTCGTGCGTCTCGCCGGGATCGAGCAACGGGAAGCGCGGCAGGATGATGGAGTCCCAGTCCAGCTCAACGTAGCACTTGTCGGCAATCTCGAGCGTGTTGTCGCAGGCCTCGGGGCAATACGGGAACATCGCCCGCATCTCCTCCTCGGTCTTCATGTAAAACTCCGAGCCGGTCATGCGCATGCGGTTGGGGTCGTCGACCTTGGCGTTCATGCCGATGCACATGATGACGTCCTGCACGGGCGCGTCCTCGCGGCGCAGGTAGTGGAAGTCGTTGGTGGCGATGACCTTGACGCCCACCTGCTTGGCGATGTCGATGAGCGTGCGGTCCATCTGCTCGTCGGTCAGGCCGTTGTCGGTGGTGATGCCGTGTTCCTGGATCTCGATGTAGAAGTCACCGGGGTCGAAGGTGTCGCGGAAGGTCTCGGCCCACTTGATGGCGCCCTCCATGTCACCGCGGTCGATGTATTTGGGGATGATGCCCGCGATGCAGGCGCTCGTGCAGATCATGCCCTTGGCGTGGCGGCGCAGGTTGTCGAGCGTCACGCGGGGCTTGTAGTAAAAGCCCTGCACGGCGGCCTCGGAAACCGTCTGCATCAGGTTGACGTAGCCCTCCTGGTCCTTGGCCAGAAGGATCATGTGGTAGAGCTCGGGCTTGTGGTCGCGGGCGAGCGTCTCGTCCGGCGTAAAGTAGACCTCGCAGCCAAAGATGGGCTTGATGACCAGGGGCGGCTTGAGCTCGTCGATGTTGCCCTTCTCGTCCCACATGGCCATGTCCTTCACATACTGGGCATGCTCGCGCGGGTTTTCCTCGGGATCGGGCTCCACCAGCTCGTCGCGGCGGTCCTTTTCCAAGAAGGCCTTGTCGTGGCTCCAGGTTTTGTACTCGGGCGTGTTGTGATTGACGGCGTCGCAGGCCAGCGCCAGGTCGGGCACGCCATACATGTAGCCGTGGTCGGTAATGGCCACGGCGGGCATGCCAAGTTCAACGGCACGATTGACCATATCCTGGATACGGGTTGCGCCGTCGAGCATGGAGAAAACAGTGTGATTGTGCAGATGGACGAATGCCATGTGATGAGCTCCGATGCGGGTTCGTGTTCTGACTGAACGATTTTACCGCACGGCGCGGACGGCACCCGAACCTAGCCAAACCAACACGGCTCCTCTTGCAGTTGCGGTGAAATGCGGACTGTTTGGCGGCTTTTTTGGCCAAAACAGTCCGTATTCCACCGCAAGTTATCTGAGGGCTAGAGACTGTAGGTGACTACTTGAGGTTCGGCGGGTTCGACGAAGATGGCTGGATTCGTCTGCTCCACGCGAACGAACTTGACCGTCACCGCCTCAACGCCCGCCTTGTGCAACACGTCGGCGTAGACGCGCGCCTGCAGGGCGTGCTTCTCGAGCAGCTGTTCCGGCGTCTCATCCGGCGTGCCACCCGTCTTGTAATCAATGACCAGGGCGCGCGACGGATCGGCCGGGTCGGTGGCCAGTGCATCGATGGCGCCCTCGGCATAGGCACCGTAGCGAGCGATGTCCTCGTCCTCGCAGCCCAGCGAAAAGAACGGCACCTCGGCGCGAACGCACGGCCACGCGAGCAGGTCGGCACGAACAGCCGACTTGAGCCAGCGGTTCAGGGCAACGTCGAAGCGTTCGCGCTGCTCCGGCGTCAGGCGCCACAGACGCGCCAGTGCATCGGCGCGCGCAGCGGGCAACGCGTCGGCACCCATCTCGATGAGCCACTGGCAGGCGGCGTGGAACGCCGAGCCCAGCGCCATGGGGTTGCCGGCGGGCTCAACGACGGCCACGTCCGCATCGGCCATCTCCGAGCCATCCGACTCTGCATCATCGCCAGCCTCGTCCATGGGCACGTGCGCCTCGGCGGCACGGTCCTCGGACTCGGCATGCAGCGCCGCGGCAATTGACGAGTAGCTGTACGAATCGCGCTCCGGATACGGGCAGGTGCCCATGCGCACGCCCACCGCCTGGGGATACACGAGCTCAAACGCATCGGGCTCGGGGCCGGCAGGACCGGGAACGGCGGCGCGGGCATCTGCACCGGCACCCTCCGGCTCCGCATCGCCGCGGACAAGCCTGCCCTCGGCATCCAGCGAAGCGTTTGCCTCAAACGCCTGCTCGCCAAAGGTAAAGTCCGTGAGCGAAATGAGCTCGTAGTCGCCCGGCTGGGAGTTGTCGAACACCAGGCGGTCGCTATCGAGCTGCGGCGTGTCCAGAGCGTCGGTCGGCAAAATACGGCGCAGCACGTCGTAGGTCAGATCCGTCTCGACATCGAAGGTCGGCGCCGTCACCTTGCCACGGCTCACACCGGCATCCATCGCCAGAATGACCAGCTCGCGTGCTCGCGTCATGGCGACATAGAGCAGGCGGGCCCGCTCCTCGAGCGAGAGCTGCAGGTCGTCGTTGCGCAGACGGGCAAATGCCTCGGCGGGAGAGCCCGTCGCGCATACGTCCTCCATAAGCTCTGGCGGCAACCACAGCGACGTGCCCTTGCCCTTAAACGCGTGTTCAAACTGCTTTTTGACGTCATCGCCCTTCACGAACGTACCGTCCGCGAGTTTAACGCCGTCGAAGCGTGCCGGCAGCGCCACGACCTGCGCTCCGCCCTCGACGCGACCCATCTGCGCCGCACCGGACGGCTTGCGCACGCCAAAACACTCGGCAACCGCCACGACCGGATACTCCAGACCCTTGGACGCATGCACCGTCATGATGCGCACTGCGCCGTCACCCTCCTCGTTGAGGGCACCCGGGGCCTCCTTGCCCGCCAAGAAGCGGTCGAAGGCCAGCGCGATGGAACGCGGAGAATTGCCGAGCTCGGCCTCTGCCTCGGCCACGGCGTCGAGCGCCTTGAGCACGTTGGCGGCAATGGCCTTGCCTTCGGGGCCGCGCTGCGCCAGGCGCACGAACCAGCCGGAGGCATTGACCACGTCGCGCGCGATGGCGGCGAACGAATCGCGCCCCACGCGGCGCAGTGCATAGCGCAGCACCTCGCGGGCACGCGTCACGAGCGGCAGGTCTTGCAAACCCGGCACGTCGGAATCGCTCATGATGCCCATGTCGATATTCCGGCGCGAGGTCTCCCCTGTCTCGCTATCGAGCTTGGTCGCCAGCGCCAGGAACTCCTGAGCGCCGAGCGCAAACATCGGCGAGGCGAGCAGCGGCATAAGGCCCCGCGCCGTATCGGCCGGATTGGCGAGCGCACATACCAGGGCGCGCACCGTCTGCACCTCGGCTGCCTGGGCAAAGACCGAACCACCCGCGATGACGCAGTCGAGCCCCTGGTCGCGGAAGGCCTGGGCGTAGACGTCGGCGTTGGTCATGCGGCCCAGCAGCAGCACCATGCCGCCCTGGGGCTGGCCGGCATCGGCAAGCGCGCGGAATCGCTCGGCGATCGCACGGGCCTTGGCCTGTGTGCGTTCCTGCGTACTGCCGCCGGCAACAAAGAGGGCCTGGCGACGCGAGGCGTCTGCCACCAGCGTGTCCTTGCGGCCGTCGCTCGCCTCAAGATCCAAAAAGCCCTGCATCAGGCCGCCGTCATCGCCGTCGAAGACGCGTGCCACGTAACGCAGTACCTCGTCATGGCTGCGGAAGTTGCGCACGAGTTTGACGAGTTCGCCGGCAGGGGCGTCGGCCACGGCAGTCGCCTCGGGCGCGGCAGACGAGCCCACCTTGCGCTCCTGACGACGGAACACCTCGACCTCGGCGCCACGGAAGCGATAGATGGACTGCTGCGCATCGCCCACAGTGCACAGCGCGCGCTCCCCCGCACCCGTCAGGTAACGGATCAGATCGACCTGCATCTGGTCGGTATCCTGAAACTCATCGATCATGACCATCTTAAAGCGGCCCTCGTACGCAGCACGGATGGCAGGGTAATCGCGCAACGCCTCGTAAGCCATACGCAGCAGGTCGTTGTTATCGAGCGCGGACTGGCCGGCCTTGAGCGCACGGTACTCCGCCTCTACGGCACGGGCGAGCCCCACCAGCGCATCGAGCGCCGAACCGCCGCAGGCAAGCACGATATTGATAAACGCATCAGCCGCCTCGGCCTTGAGTAGCTCCACCTGCTCCTTAGGAAACGCCTTGCTCGCGCGCGGCATGGTGCACGACATCATAAGTCGCGCCGCATCGGCCATGGTCTTGCCGCTCGCCTCAAACGCATCGATGGCATCGAGCGCCACCTGCGCTTTCTCGGTCGCGGCCTTGCTTGCGCCCAGCGCCGCACGATAGGCATCGGCGAGTGCCGAGGTATCGGCCTGGCCGCGCGCCACGCGCACGTCGTCCATGCCGCCCGGCAACTGGCTCGACAGCTCCAGCAGCTCGCGCACCAGGCCCTTAATGGTCGTGCCGGTACCAAACGGCCCGCCCTCGCCCGCCATGGGATACCAGGCGTAAAGGGCCTTGAGCGAGGCGGCGAGCTCGGGGGCGGCATCGGGTGCCGTCGCGCGGGCCAGCACATGCTCAACAGCCTGGTCCATAAGCTCGTCGGTATCGGTGAGCACCGTGAACTCGGGATCGATGCCCAGCTCCAACGCGTGTGCGCGCAGGATGCGCGAGCACATGCCGTGAATGGTCGAAATCCACGCGTCGTCGACGGTCAGTGCTTCCTCGTCCATGCCCTCGTCGATAAGCGCACGGCGCACGCGGTCGCGAATCTCGGCCGCGGCATCTTTGGTAAAGGTAATGGCGAGCACCTGGTCCAGATGCTCAACGAACGGACCGGATTCGGGCGAGAGCGCATAGACGATGCGGCGCGTGAGGGTAAAGGTCTTACCCGAACCGGCGCCCGCCGAGACAAACAGCGGACGGTCGAGCGTTTTGACGATCTGCAGCTGTTGCGGCATCAAAGTCGAAAGATCCATGGTCTACACGTCCCTCCTTACAAACGTTCCTTCGTGGTTATACGAGCAGCGCGCATGCGCGGCCTGAGCCGACGCCGGGTCGACGGCGGCAACGTTGCCCGCCTCGAGCTCGCGCAGGCGCTCGGCGATGTCGGCCTCCACGCGATCGAGCAGGGCATCGAAGTCCATGCTGCCGCCCTCGCCCGGGAAGCCCTTCTTGAGGCCCGGGATGCGACCGTCACCGCGCTCTTCCTCGAGCAACTCGGCGCTCGCCGCACCGCGCAGCGCGGGCTTGCCGCCCTTGGTCGAAAAATAGAGCGCTGCACGGGTATCCAAGCCCAGTGCCCGACGCATGGCCTGCGCGTAGATGAGCGTTTGGGTATGGGGCGGCAGCCAGCGCGGGTCGTCGATGGGAGCCTCGCCCGTCTCCTCGTCACGCACCGTGGGGTCGGCAAGCTTAAACTCCTCGACACCCGAACGATGCTTGTAGTCGATTACCACGGCGCGATTCTCGGCATCCACATCTACGCGGTCGATGCGCCCGCCGAGCGGCCAACCGGCATACTCGACCTGGAGCTCGTTGAACGCAAACTCCAGGTAGCGCGGGGCAAAGGGGGCAAGTGCCTCGGACTCGTAGGCAAGCACACCCTCCAGCTGCGGCAAGATCTCGGCCACCTGGCGTTCCTCCACCGCAGAGAGCGGCACCAGCGGGCCCTCCGTGCCGCGCTTGCCGGCGTGCTCGGCCAACGTCTCGTCAAAGACCTCGTGCAGCAGCTCCTGTGCGCGCGGCAGATTCTCGGGCGTCACGCGCTCCATGCCCTCTTGGGGCAGACGGGCATGCAGATGCTCCAGCACGTCGTGGACAAAGTTGCCCTTTTCCATGTTGCCAAAGCCCGCGTCGATCGACTGGGGCTTCACGCGGTACGAGACGAACCAGCATAGCGGGCAGGTCGAATAGGCCTCGATCTGCGAGGCGGACGTCAGACGCGGCACGAGCGGCGCGTCCTCACCCTCGCCATCGCGACGGCGCAGGACCAAATACGGCACGGCCTCGGCACTCAGATGCTGAGGGGCTTCACAGGTCACGCGCTCGCGCTTGAGGCCTTCACCTGCCGCAGGATCAAAGTCGGCGATGATATCGCCCTCGCCCACGCGCATGGGCTTGGCAGCGCCAGCGGCCTCGGCATGTGCCCACAGCTCGGTCCATACGGCTGCCGGGTAGCACTCGCGTGCCTGGCGATCGTGCGTCACACGGGCGAGCGCGACCGGACCGCTCGCCGCCTGCATCGCACGGCCAAAGCGCACGCGCAGCAGGGCAGCGGGCTCCAAAGACACGCCGTCGCGGCGCAGCTCGGCTGTCAACGTGGCAAGCGGGCCCTCTTCGTGCGAAAGCGGATAGCTGTCCAGGTCGACATCGGCAAACAGCACGGCATCGTAGCTGCCAGGGCGAAGAACCGACGCATCGGCAAGCGACGCGAAGCGCACTTGTGCTCGTGGTGTGCGATCGACCTCATAGGTCTCGTAATCGTAGGCGGTACTGCGCTTGTCCACCTTGGTTCGAACGCCGTCGAGAACCGGCACGGTCGCGGCCTGCGACACGTCGAGCGCGCGAGCATCGTTCATAAGGATGTCGATGGCATGGCGCAGCAAAGCCGTCTCTGCCTGGCGACGGGCCTGGCCGTCAAGGCCGCCTAGAGCGCGATCGGGCAACGCCTCGGCAACGGCAAGCATGGCCTTAAGCGCCGTCACGGGCTTGTCACGCCACAGCGCCTGGAACACGTCCGAGACCACACACGGTACGTTCTTAAACCAGTTATCGTCGCTCGTCGCCTTGCGCGCGCCCCTCACCTGGCCCTGAACGCTCTGCAGCAGGCTCTTGACGCCCGCGGTAGTCTTGCTGCGCGAGAGACGCATATTCTTATCGAAGGTACGGGCATTGACGGCATCAGCGCCCGAAAGCGGACTGTAGATCCAGTCGGTAAGCTCCGGCGCGGGCCACCACTCAGTCTTGGAAGCGGTGCCCTCGTCGGCGGCTTTCATACGCTCGATCAGGTTGGCGAGCGCCGTAAACTGCCTGCCCGCGATGGACTGGGAAAACGCCGTGAACTCAGTCGTCTCGGCCGCAATGTGACGCGCCGCCAAACGGGCGGCGAGCTCGCCGAACAGCTGGGGTGCCCGGGCAGAAACGACGAGCACGCGCACGGGGTCGGCGGGCGTTGCAGTAGCTTTATCGGCCTTGGACTCCTTGTGCGCTTTCACCAACTTATCGATGGCGTCCGCATAGACATGAGCACGGGCATGGGGGCCGGCGACCTCAATAAAGGCAGGCTGAGCGGCGGCCCCGCAAGCGACATCAGACGCGACGGCGTCCTCCCCCAGCGGCGCGATCTCAAACAGCACACCGCGGGCATCAAATGCCGTGGCAAGCTCCTCGCGCATCGCCGCCTGCTCGCGGGCAAGCAGCACGACGACCTCTCCCCCATTGTTCGCCACGGCAGACAGCAGCTCGAGTAGACCGTGCGTAAACGACGTGGTACCGCGCACGCATACGGCGCGGGCGCACGCCGGCAGGCTATCGGCCAGGGCACCGGCCATAATGTCGGCTGCCTCGCAGGGCTCGACCATATCTCGACGGTCCAAACCGCTCGCATAGGCGCTCAACAGCTCGAACACACGAGCCTCGGCATCGCTTTTTGGCTCAGGCCGGCAGTTGTCGCCACGGCATCGTTCGGCACCCGTCCCCGCAACGCCCGGCAACACGTCGCGGGCCATGCGCGCGAGCATGCGCACTGTGCCCTGGCTGCGCGAAAGCGGCTGCAGAGCGGCGTCGTCGCGGCGGTCGATCATGTCCGAGAACAGCATCTGGCGCTGAAGGTTGTCCACAAAGCTGCGGCCATCGCCCATAAGCTCCCACAGCGAGCTGAGCCACGATGTGGGCGTCTTGTAGTCGACACCCAGTGAAACCCCGGCTTCCGCCGCATCATGGCGGCACAGGTCGAGCTCGGCAAATGTTGGCGCCAACAGAACAGCGCGCCCGTGGCGGGCAACCAGGTCGGCCAGTAGCGCCGCCTCGGCATCGCTCAAATCCGTGCCGGCATTGGTGGTATAGATTCGAACAGGCATGGTCCTCCGCTCAAACTGTTCGCAATAATCAATGCATCCATCCTACCCGCCCAAGCGGACAGATTTGCCCCACGCCAACAGATTTGATCCCTTGAGGACGGAGGAAAATGGATCACAGAGGGGGTCAGTCTAACCCGGTGATTCGTTTTCCTCCGTCCCCAAGGGATCAAAAAACCGCCCCCGGAGGGACGGTTCTTCGTAATTCAATGTTGTCGCTGGCCTACTCGCAATCCTCCAACTTAATGAGGATCTTGCGGTAGCCACCGTACTCGCCGTTCAGCGCCTTTGAAACGCGGCTCACCGTGGTGGACGAAGCGCCGGTACGGGCCTGAACCTCAACATAAGGCTCGCCCTCGTCCAAATAGCGCGCAACCTGCAAACGCTGAGAAAGGTCGCAAATCTCGCGCGGCGTGCAGATATCGGTCAAAAACGCTTGGATATCCTTCTCGTCGTCCAAAAGGCTAAATGCGTGGACCAGCTGCTTGACATCAGGCTTGTCAAACATGTTCTCGATATTCATCGATCACCGCCAAACCCGCCAAAAGGCATCGAAGTTGATACTGACATCGGGCATCGTTCGCCCGTTCTATGCAATAGGGCAACGCCTGTGGCTTTTGCCCGTAGCAGTGTAGCACACCACCAAACTAAAGCGACAAGACTCTCTGTCAGCGGCGCGTTTTTCAGGACGAACGCCGTTTTGAAATCGAATGCGCACGTAAGCTCCACGAATATTTGCGACAATGGGCATCCAGGCAAGGCCCCGCGTTCGCGCAGCCGTCCAAGTCGCCACGGCAAGCTGCTTCACGCGTCACTAACTCTCCCCGCGCAAGAAAGGACCCCCTACCATGCGCTTTATGCTTAACTGGCTCTTTACTTCGATCGCCATCGCGATCGCCACGTTCCTCGTCCCCGGCATCCAACCCTTCGGTTTTGCCGAGGCCTGGGTCTGTTTCGCCTTTGTGGGACTGTTCCTCAACATCGTCGATTCGCTCGTCAAGCCGTTCCTGACGGTCATCTCACTGCCGCTCACTATTATTACGCTTGGTATTTTTCAGCTCGTAGTCAACAGCTTTATGCTCGAGCTGGCCAGCTACCTGTCGGTCAATCTGTTGGGCGCTGGTATCTCCATTGCCGGCTTTGGATCGGCCTTTATGGGCAGCATCCTGGTATCCATCATGCGCAGCATTCTCGATAGCATCGCCTAGGGCTAGAACTGTTCAATACGAACCGTCATATCGACCCAAAACGAAGGCCGCCCATCGCAAAAATGGGCGGCCTTCTTATTTGTCAAGTCTCAAAGGGCGAGAGAATCTACCATTTCCGCTCCGTCCCCAAATGGCGGGTATGGGTTAGATGACGTAGTCGTAGCCATGGTTGGGAGCGACAAGTTGATCAAGCGTCACACCGTCGAGGTAGTCGTTGATGAGCTTGTCCAGGTTCTTCCACACGTCGAGCGTGGGGCACTCGTCCGAACGCGAACAGCCCTTGCAGTCGCCATCCAGGCAGGCGACCGGCGCCAAGCTGCCCTCGGTCAGGCGCAGGATCTCGCCCACCGTATACTGCTCGGGCGGGCGCGTAAGCACGTAGCCGCCGCCCTTGACGCGCATGCCCGAGAGCATGTTGGCGCGCACGAGCGTAGCCAAGATGTTCTCGAGATATTTCTCGGAAATCCCCTGTCGCGCCGCGATCTCTTTGAGCGGGATGCGACCGGCCGCCTGGTGCTCGGCCAGATCGACCATAACGCGCAGGGCATATCTGCCCTTAGTAGAAACCAACATGTATAGTGCTGCCTTTCGGTCATTTAGTCCGTAGAAATTCTAGCCGAAAAATTGGTTTTGAAAATACCCGTTCCGGTCAAGATGGTTAATCGACTCGTAATAATCTTCTATTTCCTATTGCGTTACTAGGCTTTAGTGTCTACTATGCTTGCCAACAGCTAAACGAACAACCTATAAGGTTTATGGGTTTAGCTGCTACACGCACCGTGAAACCACACGGCAACCAGCAACTTGAACACTTTGGAGGTTCACCATGAGCAAGGTTTACACGTCCATCGATCAGCTTATCGGCCACACCCCGCTCCTGGAGCTCACCCACTTTGAGGCCGACGAGGACCTCAAGGCTCGTGTGCTCGTCAAACTCGAATACTTCAACCCCGCCGGGTCCGTTAAAGACCGCGTCGCCAAGAACATGATTGACGAGGCCGAGAAGGCCGGCAAGCTTGTGCGCGGCGGCGACTACACCATCATCGAGCCCACGAGCGGCAACACCGGCGTCGGCATCGCCTCGGTGGCGGCGGCTCGCGGCTACAAGGTAATCATCACCATGCCCGAGACCATGTCCGTCGAGCGCCGCAAGCTTATGCAGGCATATGGCGCGCAGCTCGTACTCACCGACGGTTCCAAAGGCATGAAGGGTGCTATCGCCAAGGCCGAGGAACTGCAGAAGGAGACCCCCAACAGCATTATCGCCGGCCAGTTTGTGAACCCCGCCAACCCGGCCATTCACAAGGCCACGACCGGCCCCGAGATCTGGGACGACACCGACGGCCAGGTCGACATCTTCGTCGCCGGCGTTGGCACCGGCGGCACCGTGACCGGCGTGGGCGAGTTCCTCAAGGAGCAGAACCCCGAGATTCAGGTTGTCGCCGTCGAGCCCGCCACCTCCCCGGTGCTCTCTAAGGGCCAGGCCGGCCCGCACAAGATTCAGGGCATCGGCGCCGGCTTTGTGCCCGACGTCCTCGACACCCAGGTCTATGACGAGATCATCCCCGTCGAGAACGACGACGCCTTTGCCACCGGCCGCGCCGTGGGCCACAAGGAGGGCGTGCTCGTGGGCATTTCGTCCGGTGCTGCCGTGTGGGCCGCACTGCAGCTGGCCAAGCGTCCCGAGAACGAGGGCAAGACCATCGTGGCCCTGCTTGCCGACACCGGCGAGCGCTACCTGTCCACGGCGCTCTTCCAGAACTAAGGACCCGTCACTTGTCGATAGGCCCAAGGCACGCCGGTCT
This sequence comes from Collinsella sp., assembly GCA_036549635.1. GTDB lineage: Bacteria > Actinomycetota > Coriobacteriia > Coriobacteriales > Coriobacteriaceae > Collinsella. The sequence goes on from JAXKHW010000056.1 coordinate 18,651, forward strand.
CCCCTCTCTTCTGGCAGCCTGAGCTCATCCCAACAGGGTATCCCACAGGACGCCCGAACTTGCTACAATGTCTGCGGCGCGGAACCAGCCTCCCGCGCCGCTTTTCTTTTTTGGCCACATGCCACCAAGGAGAACCTCCCCATGCACAATAAGCGCGTGCTCGTCGCCATGAGCGGCGGCGTCGATTCCAGCGTGACCGCGTATCTGCTCAAAAGTCAGGGTTACGAATGTGTCGGTGCCACCATGCGCCTCACCTGCCCCGCGCCCGATCCCGTCACGGGCATGAGTAAGGTCGACCGCGATATCGCCGATGCAAAAGCCGTCGCCGAGCGCTTGGGGATACCCCATCATGTGCTCGACCTGCAGCAGACGTTCGACCACAGCGTTATCGAGCGCTTTGTGAACGCCTACCAGGAGGGGCTGACGCCCAACCCGTGCATCATCTGCAACCGTCATATTAAGTTTGGCGCGTTGCTGGATGCGGCGCTGGAAATGGGCTGTGACTACATCGCAACGGGTCATTACGCCAAAACAAGCCAGACAGTAGACGGCACCTGGCAGCTGCATCGCGGCGAAGATCCCAAAAAGGACCAGAGCTACTTTTTATATTCGCTTACGCAGGAGCGCCTGGCGCACACGATCTTTCCGCTGGCAGGCCTAGACAAAGAGCGCGACGTGCGCCGCATAGCCGCCGAGCAAGGCTTTACCAACGCCCAGAAGGCCGAAAGCGAGGACATCTGCTTTATTCCAGACGGTGACTACGCGGGCTATATCGAGCGCCGCTGCGGACATCCCGCTGCACCGGGCGACATTGTGTGGCGCGACGGCAGCGTGGTCGGACGCCATAACGGCGCGTTGCGCTATACCATCGGCCAGCGCAAGGGCTTGGGCGTCGCGATGGCGCATCCCGTGTATGTGACGGGCGTCGATGCCGCCAACAACACCGTGCATCTGGGCGAGGCCGAGGACCTAACGGCCACAGCACTCACGGCCGACGACTGGATATGGAGCGCCCCTGCCGACCGCATGGAGGCAGAACTCGATGCCGGCGGCATTCGCGTGGGCGCCAAGTACCGTTACCGTCAGAAAGACCAAGCAGCGACCCTTACGCGCGGCGAAGACGGGCAAATGCTGCTGACTTTTGACGAGCCGCAGCGAGCCATCGCCCCCGGCCAGGCCGTTGTAGTCTACCACGGCGACATCGTCCTCGGCGGCGGCACGGTGACCGGCGCACTTAAGTAGCCCCATCCCCTTCATAAATTGCGGTGAAATAGGGACTGTTTAAGCGTTTAAATCCGCCAAACAGTCCCTATTTCACCGCAACGCACAAGAGCGCCCCTGCCGGCAACGTTATACCGGCTAGTGCGCTCTTAACTTGCCACGCGCTATAAATGCGCCTAACGCTGTACGTAGGCGCGGACGAGCTCGAAGGTGTTGCGCACGCCGTCGATGTGGCTGCGCTCGTAGTTGTGGCTCGCGTACACGCCGGGGCCGATCAGGCCGTGACGGATGTCGTAGCCGGCAGAGAGCGTGGCCTCGACGTCCGAGCCGTAATGCGGGTACACGTCGATGGCATAATCGAGCTCAAGCTCGCGCGCGATATTGGACAGCGTGGTCAC
>JAXKHW010000057.1:0-14564 GCA_036549635.1 Collinsella sp.
ACGTCTACATCTGCCAGAACAACACCATCTTTGGCACCATGTACCACGAGCTGCCCAACTGCGGCGACGTGCCGCTGGTCGCCGATGTCTCGAGCTGCTTTCTGTCGCAGCCGCTCGACGTTGAGCGCTACGGGCTCATTTACGCCGGCGCGCAGAAAAACGCCGGTGCCGCGGGCGTGACCGTGGTCATCGTGCGCGACGATCTCATCGCCGACGGCCCCGCCTTTGCGCAGACGCCGCAGTACATGGACCTTAAGACCCAAGCCGCCAAGGGCTCCATGCTCAACACGCCCAACACCTTTGGCATCTACGTGTGCGGCAAGGTGTTCCGTTGGGTGGAGCAGACCGGCGGACTTGCCGCCATGGCCGAGCGCAACTGGGCCAAGGCCAACCTGCTCTACGACTTGCTCGAGAACAGCAAACTATTCCACGGCACCGCGCAGACAGACAGTCGCTCCATCGCCAACGTCACGTTCCGCACCGGCGACGCCGACCTCGACGCCGCCTTTGTTGCGGGCGCGGCAGAGCACCAGATCCAAAACGTCAAGGGCCATCGCCTCGTCGGCGGCATGCGCGCCAGCGTGTACAACGCAGTCACCATGGAGGACGTACAGGCGCTGGCCACGTACATGAAGGACTTCGAAGCGCAGCATAGTTTGAGTCCGCGATCTAACTAGCCCGCAACACGCGGGCCGACCAGTCACTTCAAACCACTTGTTTTAGACAAACCTGCTAAGGAGTTTTCCATGCGCAAGATTAAAACCATCGATGACATTACCAAGGACGGCAAAGTCGAGTTTGGCGAGGGCTACGAATTTGTGAGCACCGCCGAAGAGGCCGACGCGATCCTGATGCGCTCGACCGACCTGCACGGCTACGAGCTGCCCGAGGGCATCCGCGCCATCGCCCGCTGCGGTGCCGGCGTCAACAACATCCCCGTCGAGGAATACGCCAAGAAGGGCGTCGTCGTCTTTAACTCCCCCGGTGCCAACAGCAACGCCGTCAAGGAGCTCGTCCTAGGCATGCTGGTGCTCTCGAGCCGCGGCGTGGTGCAATCGATGAACTGGGTGCGCGACAACGCCGACGACCCCGAGATTCAGGTCGATGCCGAGAAGGCCAAGAAGGCCTTTGTGGGCCGCGAGCTCAAGGGCAAGCGCATCGGCGTCATCGGCTTGGGCAACGTGGGCTCCAAGGTCGCCAACGCCTGCGTCGACCTGGGCATGGATGTCTACGGCTACGACCCGTTCATTTCCGTCGAGCACGCGTGGGTGCTGAGCCGCGAGGTGCAGCGCGTGGGCACGCTCGAGGATCTCTGCCGCGGCTGCGACTACCTCACCGTGCACGTGCCCAGCAAGGCCGACACCATCGGCATGATCAGCACCGAGCAGATTAACCTGCTGGCACCGGACGCCGTGCTCATCAACTACGCGCGCGAAACCATCATTGACGAGGATGCCGTCGACGCTGCCCTGCGCGAGGGCAAGCTCAGCTGGTTTAGCTGCGACTTCGCCACGCCCAAGACGGTCAAGATGCCCAATACGTTTATCACCACGCACTCGGGCGCCGGCACCGGCGAGGCCGAGGCCAACTGCGCCGACATGGCCATCAGCGAGCTCAAGGATTACCTGGAGAACGGCAACATCGCACACAGCGTCAACTACCCCGCCTGCAGCATGGGCAAGGCGCGCGCTGCAAGCCGCATTGCCTGCCTGCATGCCAACGTGCCCAACATGATCGGCCAGATCACGGCCATCCTGGCCAAGGACAACGCCAACGTGCAGCGTATGACCAACGAGTCCGCCGGCGAGAACGCCTACACCATGTTCGACACCGACGAACACCTAGACAGCAGCACCATCGAGGCGCTCAAGCAGATTCCGTCGATGTATCGCGTGCGCGTGATCAAGTAGCGCCGACTGACCTGACGGGCAGCTCCCCATGTGGCCTGCCCGTCACTGACATTGAATGCCCGCGGGGGTGCCTTTCGCACGAGAGGCGCCCCCGTTTTTGTGAGCGCTCCATTAAATGCACCGAGCCGCTTCTTGGCATACAATCTGTATGTTGACCTAACTATCTGTGAGGTGCCTATGGTTGATACAGATTTTGCCTGGTGGCTTACGCAAGGGCTCGTGCGGATCGACAGTTCCGACCCAGGTGCGTATGAGGGCGAGATTGAACGCTATATCAAAGCGTTGGTTGAGGAACGGTTGGCGCAGCTGAGCCATCCGGTACTCGATGCCGTGCAGGTTGAGGAACTCGAGGTGCTGCCCGGGCGCCGCAACCTTATGGTCACCGTGCCGGGACTGAGCGACGAGCCACGGCTCGTCTATATCTGCCATATGGATACCGTTACACTGGGCGATGGCTGGGACGCGGACATTCCGCCGCTCGGAGCGATCGTGCGCAACGATAAACTCTATGGCCGCGGTGCCTGCGATATGAAGGGTGGCCTGGCCTGCGCCATTGCCGCACTGGTCCATACGCTCGAGCGCGTGGCGGCAGAAGGCAAGCTGCCCCGCCGTGGCTTCTCACTCATTTGCTCGGTCGACGAGGAGGACTTTATGCGCGGCTCAGAGGCCACGATCGATGCTGGCTGGGTCGGCTCGCGTGAATGGGTGCTGGACACCGAGCCCACCGACGGACAGATCCAGGTGGCGCACAAGGGGCGTACGTGGTTCGAGATTGAAATGACTGGCGTGACGGCGCATGCGAGCCAGCCCTGGAAGGGCGCGGATGCCGTCGCTGCCATGGCCGAGGTCGTGTGTTCGCTCCGTCGCGCGTTTATGGCGCTGCCCGCGCACGATGAGCTGGGGCCTTCGACCATCACGTTTGGCCAAATCGAGGGCGGATATCGCCCCTATGTCGTGCCCGACCGCGCCAAAGTCTGGGTCGACATGCGTCTGACGCCTCCGACCGATACGGCCGCCGCGAAGCGCATGGTAGAGCTGGCCATCGCCGGCGCCGAAGCCGCGGTCCCCGGTTGCCATGGCAGCTACACCGTGACGGGCGACCGCCCCGCCATCGAGCGCGACCCGAACTCTCCCCTTCTAGCAGCGCTCAAGCGTGCCGCCGATGACGTGACGGACGCGGACACGACCGTCGGCTTCTTTACCGGCTACACCGACACCGCCGTCATTGCCGGCAAGACAGGTAACCGCAATTGCATGAGCTACGGTCCCGGGTCGCTCGCGCTCGCGCACAAGCCCAACGAATATGTGCCCCACGCCGATATCGTTCGTTGTCAGCAGGTGCTAATCGCGCTCGCCGATAACGTGCTCTGGGACGCGAGCGGCCAAGTTGGGGCATAATAAGCCGCGAACAAACCGACTCGTGCGTTAGGACCGCCCATGAAAGCACTTCCGTTTCCCTGCATCCGCCCGGCTCAGGACCGCGTGCTCGAGGCGCTGCCTGCAATGGGCAGCATCCTGAGCGGCAACGATGCTCTGCGCGGAGCCATTGCCGATGGTCTGATGCTCAAGGACCCGGGTGCGGCGTATTACGTGTACGAATGCTCGGGCGAGCCGGGACGTGTGACGGGTGTCGTGGCGATCTGCCCGGTTGGTGCGCTGGCGGGCGGCGACGCGGTTGCCGCCGATACGACCGCCGCTGCGCGCGCAATCGCCGACCTCAAGGTACAGCCCCGTCCCGTAACGCTTGTCTACGAAGCCTCTCCCGTCATGGACATCATCCTCGGCGCCGCAAAAGAGGGCGCTTCACTCTATGCCGTCACCGACCCCGCCGGCATTACGCACCGCGTGTGGGAGGTCAAGCGCGAGGACGCCGTCGGGGCCATCCGCGCCATGCTCGACCAGGCGCCGGAGCCGGCACTGGCCGACGACCCTGCCTACGCTGTCGCACTAGTCGAGGCATCACAGCTCCTGGCCGACGATGCACGTGCCGCCGGCACCTACACGGGCAAAGAGCCGTTCAACTTTGCCGTAGCTGCGCTCTTCCCCGCCGCGCAGGTCAGCGGCGGCGCGGCGCAGGTTCCGACGGGTCTGCTCACGCACCAGGTCGCGCGGTTCTAGCAAGACCAGACCGTCCAGCACAAAAATCGGCAGCCCAACAAACAGGGGGCGGAGATGCAGCAGGTACATGCATCTCCGCCCCTTTTGCGTCGAGAAGTTATGCCGACGACCCGTGCCGCCGCGCTCGCGTTATCCGCGCTGCGGACCCGCAGTAGCCACGAGCGGTTCAAGCCCCAGCTCGCGCGCGTAGTCTTCCTGCGTAAAGACTTCGACCAGTTCAAACGTATCGGCCGCATCGTCAAACGCAAAGTGCAGCACTGAGCAGTTGCCCGGCACGCGTTCGCGCTCGTCGGCCGCCGCGCCCCGCACGTGGTCCAAAAACTCCTTGATAGCCGAGCCGTGGCTCACCGCGAGCACGCACTCGTGGTCCGGACGTCGCATAAGATCGGTTATCGTCGCCGCCATGCGCTCGCGCACCTGCATCTGGCCCTCGCCGCCAAACTGACGATAGAAATCTCGCCACGGCCGCTCGGGCATAAGCATCACGCGCTCGGCCTCAAAGTCGCCAAAGAACCACTCACGCAGACCGTCCAGGCGCTCGTACGCCAAGCCCGGCCACAGGTTGGCGATAGTCTGCTCGGTGCGATGAAGTGTGGAGGTGTAGGCATGATCGGGTTCAATGCCGCGCGCACGTAAGAACATGCCGGCACGTGCCGCCTGGTCGCATCCCAGCTGCGTGAGCGGCGAGTCACTCCAACCCTGAATAATGCGCTTAAGGTTGAATATTGTCTGCCCATGACGAACCAGATACAGGTCTTTATTCATAGGGGTCCTTTCGTTCGTTACCAATCAAGGAGCGAAAACGCACCGTCGCAATAGCCAAAATGAAGCACGGCACCGTTGTCGGGTAGCTCTCCCCTGCCAGTCACATACTCAAGAAACTCCTGGCAGGCTGAGCCGTGGGAAACCGCCAGCACGCAGTCGTGCTGCGGCCTGGCCATGATGCGCGACAGCACCGCGACCATACGCGACTGGAGCTGCACTTCCGACTCGCCGCCAAACGCGACCGGATAATCACCCCAGGGCTGCGGCGGCATATCGCGATTTGATGTACCCTCCAGCGAGCCCAAATGCCACTCGCGTAGGTCATCGACCAGCTCTATCGAGCAGCCCTCGCCAGCAATTAGCTCAGCCGTACGCCGCGCCCGGCCCAACGGGGAGGAATACACACGGTCAAAGGTCACGCCACGCGCCTCAAACGCCGCGCGCGTCGCCAGCGCCTGCTCGCGCCCGCGCGCCGTAAGCGGCGAATCGTGCCCACCCTGCAAAATGTTCTGCACGTTGAGCTCAGTCTGCCCATGCCGCACCAAATACAAATCTGCCACACGCCCTCCTCTCGCACCACCGCAAAGGGGACAGGTACCTTTGTGGTGGTTTACCGCCGGATCACACCGCGGTGACGCTCAACTACACCAGCACGTCGGCGAGCGAACGCTTGGGTACGTGGTGCACCTGTGCCTCGTCGCGCCAATAATTGATGGAGCCGTCGGGGTTGGAATCGATCGCATCGATCACCTGTGTCTCGGCCGGAACGCCAAACGCCATGACCAGCTTGAGCTCATACTTGTCGTTATCGAGTCCCATGGCATCGATCGCGTGGGGCGTAAAGGCCTTGAACATGCAGGCTGCCACCTCGGGCGTGGCGCTGCGGGCGGCGAGCATCATCGTCTGCGCGGCAATGCCCGTGTCGACATCGGTAATGGGAGCGGCGGGCTTGCCCGGAACGGCGCGCTCAGCAAGAATCGCGATGTAGCCGGTCGGGCGCTCACCCTCGGCAGGACCCGGCCAGTCCTTAAGTGCGCCGGCCCATGCGAGCTCGTCAAATACACGCGCGCAGTCCTCTGCACCGCTTACCACATGAAAACGCAGACGCTGAGCATTGGCACCACAGGGAGCCAGGTGCGCAAGTTCCGCCAGCTCGAGCAAAAACTTGCGCGGCACGCGCATGGACTCGTCAAAGCGACGGCACGTGCGGGCGCGGCGAACCAACGCATCAAACGCGTCCAAGCCGAGCTTTTCGCAACCCTGCTTTGCCATCGATTCGACACTCGACGGTGCCTCGGGAACTGCTTCGTTCATAGGAACCCCCAATACAAGCCAATTGTCCTTAGGAAAATCTAACCTAAAACGTAGGCAATAACGAACAGGGCTGCAATGTTCTACAATTGTTGATTAGAAAATCGCGACGTGGGGAACAGCGGAAACAATTCGGGGCCTTTGGGTTACGTTTCGCCCTCCCCGACCCATACGCCAGCGCCTTTAGGCGATACTGGTTGTAACGATCAAGGCTTACGCCGCACGGAAAGGAGACATTATGGGCATCTTTAAGAACGATGACCAAAAATCGAGCCAGTTTGGATTTGACGAGAAAAGCATGGCGGGCAAAGCCGTCAAGGCCGTACGCTGGATCTACGCCATCACGGGCGTCTTAGCGCTCATTGCTGGCATCGCGCTGCTTTTTGCACCCGCCAAGTCCCTCGTCTTTTTGACGACTGTCCTGGGTTTTTACTTTGTAATCACTGCTGCCATCAGACTGTTCACCGCCATTTTTGAGCCGCTGCTGCCCACCGGCTGGCGCGTGACGAGCATCATCTCCAACCTACTCATTATCTTGGGCGGCGTCATAATCCTGCGCAACCAGGCCTTCTCGACCGCGACGCTCACCACGATGGTGGTTATCGTGGCCGGCTTTGACTGGATTGTCGAAGGTGTCATGTCCATTCTGGAGTCCGAGCTTTCGTCCAACCGCGCCCTCGCTATACTGAGCGGCGCACTCTCCATCATCGCCGGCATGTTCGTGTTTATCTATCCGCTGTGGTCGGCCAAGATGCTCGTTATCTTTAGCGGCGCCGCGCTGCTGGTGTTTGGCGTTACGCTGATTGTTCGCGCTATTCAATTTGGCAAACTGGTGCACTAGATGCCGCGAACGCTCTTTATTGATGCCGACGCCTGCCCGGTCACGCGCGAGTCGATTGATTGCGCGCGGCGGGCGGGCGTCGCCGTTGTTATCGCCGGCAACAGCACGCAAAACCTGGAACGGCACATTCGCCGCGACGACCCGCGTGATGCCGAGCACGCGCGACGCGGCTTTTGGGTCACGACGCTCGATGTGAGCGTGGGCGCCGACAGCGCCGACTTTGCCATTGTCGAACGCCTGCAGGCGGGCGACGTGGTCGTGACGCAGGACATTGGCCTGGCGAGCATGGTGCTCGGCCGCGATGCCGCCGCAATCGGTGTGCGCGGGCGTGTGTACGACAAAGCAACCATCGACATGCAGCTGTTTATTCGTCACGAGGAAAAGAAGGTGCGTCGCGCTGGCGGTCGCACCCGCGGGCCGGCAGCCTTCACCAGCGAAGACCGCGCCCGCTTTAAGCGCAACCTCACCGAGCTGCTGCACTAACCAAGATAGATTTTTGGGACATGTCCGGAAATCTGCTTTTTGCTTTGGGCGGTGTGAGCGCTCAAAATCCATGGCTCAACAAAAAACGGGCTTCAAAATGCCATGCGTCGCCGCATTGTGCAGGCGCCGAGCATGGCTATTTTGAAGCCCGTTTTGTTAGGCCCACTTAGAGGCCGAAGGCGGATAGGATGAGGCCCCAGCCCGCGCCGATGACATACATCATGATCAGAAACACAGCGTTTTCGCGGGCGCTGCGGTTGGTGCGGAACAGCACCAGGTAGCCCACGCCGGCGGAAATGAGCGTGCCGGCGAGCATCGGTGCCAGCTGCAGCGCGCCTTCCAGGTACAGTTGCGTGATGACGACGCTGGCCGAACAGTTGGGGATCAGGCCGACGAGTGCCGAGCCCAGGACCGCAAGCATCTCGTTGCCGCACAGGAACTGCTCGATCGCCGACTCGCCAAAGGTCTCGAGCACGGCGACCAGAATCAGCGTCACCAGGAAAATGAATACCGACACCTGCACGGTATGCGAGATCGCGCTGCGGATGATCGACACGATGGGCGCGCCCTCGTGGGAGTGGCTGTGGTCGTGGTGGCGCTCGTGCTCGTCCGCGTGACCATGATCGTGGCTGTGGTCGTGCCCGTGCTCGTCCTCATCCTCGTCACAGCCGCAATGATCGCGTTCGCACAGCTCGTGGATGTGATCAGCACTTACGCCCGCCTCGGCCACTTCATCAATGATGTCGCCCCCGGTATGGTCGTCGTGCGCGCAGTTCACATGAGCCGGATTGGCAGCGGTCCCCAGCACGGTACGGCGAATCGCCGCATGCGCGCGGGCATTACGACGAAGGCCGCGGATAGCCGCATCCACGATAAAGCCCGTGACCAGCGCGATCAGCGCCTTCGAGGCGAGCAACATCGCCATGGTCTGCACGGGTACCTGCTCGGCGAGCAACAGCGGCAGCATCTCGTCGGAGGTCGAGAGAAACACCGCCACCAAGGTGCCCAGCGTCACGACGCGACCGGCGTACAGTGTGGCCGCCATTGCCGAAAAGCCGCACTGCGGCACCATGCCCAGCAACGAGCCAACCACGGGACCTGCGGCGCCGGCGCGCTTGATAGCGCCGTTGACGCGGTCGCCCGCAACGTGCTCAAGTGTCTCGAGAGCAAGATACGTCACCAACAAAAACGGCGCCAGCGAGAGCGTGTCCTTGCCGGCGTCGAGCAGAATATCAATCAGCAAATCCATGACGGATGGAACCTTTCATGTCTTTCGGCAGCATTGTAAAAGTCCTAGCGGTCAACTAGGGTATTGTAGTTGTCCTAGGCGCGATGCCAATAGTTGCCCATGGTAAACTATCATCTCGCCACATCTCAATGAACCCGAGCCGCGCGGTGCGGCCCGTCCAAGGAGCAGCCTATGAACGTTTCACAAGCACTCGAATACGAGCGCCAGCCGTTTATTCCCATGTTTATCTATGGCGATCACGGCGCCATGGAGTCCGAGCGCCAGAAGGGCGAGGAGGCCCTTAAGGTGCTCGAAACCGAGTACTTTACCGCCGAGGGCGACCCCAGCTTCGACTTTGCCACCGTGCGCGACCTGGCTGACCGCAACCGCGACCTGTGCGACCAGATTGGCGAGGCACGCCTGCGCAACGTGACGCCCGCGACGCTTTCGCGCGGCCTGTCCGATGCCGACACCTGCGCCGCCATCGGCAAGATGCAAAAGCGCACCGCCGCGTCCGTTATGCGCGAAATCCGCGGCGACCGCGACGCGCTCGGCGTGGCCTACGCCCGCAAGCCCATCCAGGGCACCGTGCTCGGTATCGACATCGAGACCACCGGCCGTGCACCCGAGCGCGGTTATATCATCAATGTGGGTTGGGAGATCATGGAGCTCACCAGCGACGCCGTCCCGCATGACGCCGAGGCACACTACTGCGGCCTGCCCGACATCTACCGCGGCGAGGATGTGCCGCTATCGAACATCCATCACATTACCTGGGACGACATCGACGGCAAAAAACCATTCCGCGAGAACAAGGAACTGCAGAAGCAGCTGCTCAAACTTATGAAGAAGTACCCGTACATGGCGCATAACGCCGCGTTCGAAGACAGTTGGTTCAAGATCCACCTGGACGGTTACGCCGAGGCACGCCGCGCCGGCAAGATCATCGTCATCGACTCGCGCCAGATCTGCCGCAGCCTGGATGCCGACGTCCGCTCGCTCCCCCGCGAGTCCGCGCCCGCCGCGCTCGAGAACTGGGCGCGCCGCCGTGGCACCCTCGCCGCCGACGCCAACGAGCAGCACCTGGGCCTCGACGACACCGACCTCATGCTTCGCACCGTCCAAGCCGAGTTCAACCTCAAGAACCTGTTTGCCAAGTAGAAACGTCTACGCCAAACTCCGGCGTAGATCACGAGCGGTCTCGCAGCGGGAAACCCCGCAGCGGGGCCGCCCTACGTTCCACAGATAGATCTGCCATCACAAATTCTGAACCCTCATTTTGAACGATTTCGACCAATTCCCGACACGTAATTCGTTGTCGGATAGTGATGCATCGATATCAAATGTGCAGCAATTGAGTATTTATATGCTATAGCTAAGCTGTGAAAACTTTTATTTAGGGCATACCAACCCATAATTGCGTCAAGCTTTTGGACAGCATTTGGTTAGACCTCTAAAACGGCTTTTCCACTCAGCGCCGTCAACACGGCATTAGCTGACACGATATATATCATGAGTATCGTATTGTCACATACCACTGCAAAAGCGGTCTACCAGGCCGCGCATTCGGTGTCTGCGAAAGGCATCGAGTCCTGTAGCCCTGCCGCGATTTACGGATCATGTCCCACCGGAACGTTCCTTGACGCAGCCGCAGAATGGCTCACCAAACATGATGTTTCCCTCGACACAAATGATTCCCTCGAGGTGATGGTGTTTGATCGCAGGAATGCGCGCTATGCAATGAACTGTCAATGCCACGTTTCTTCAAAACGATTCTCGAACTCACGCTTTATAGAGCTCAAAGATGGCATCTTCATTGTTGGCGTTGAGCTTTGCGCACTTCAGGCCGCCACCTATCTTTCTTTTCGCGAACTAGTGGAGTACTACTTTGAACTGTGCGGCGCTTATTCCCTTGGAACCGACTCTTCCACCTCCTATACCGAGCGTTTCGCGCTCACCTCGACCGAGAGGTTAAAGCAGTTCTTTAATTCCATTACCAGATGCGACGGTCTGGCCCTTGCCCGAAAGGCGATCCAATGTGTGCGCGACGGATGCCGGTCTCCTATGGAAACAGCCTTTGTCATGATGTTAACGCTGCCCAAAAGCGAAGGAGGGCTTGGTATTAAGGGAATTGAGACCGATTACGAGGTGCAGGTCACCACTGCCGCAAAGAATCTCACGAGACGCAAAAAGTTCTTTATGGATGCGTATCTAAAGAAATCTCGCACAGACATTGAATACAACGGTTTTTATCATGACGCGGAAGAAGACCGCGCCATCGATGAGGAGCGCAAGAATGCACTTGCGTCCATGGGGTACGGAATCATCACCGTCAGTCGTTATTCCTTTATGCATGCCAGCTCTTTCGTTAGGGTCATGGAAGCAATCCAGCGGAAAGAGGGCGTACGCCCCTCGCGTCTGCCAAAAGACTTTCAAATCATGCAAGAGGACCTGAGACAGTTTGTGCTCAGAAGGTTTATAGAAGAGAAAAAGCGAATTCAGAAGCAGCTTCGCCAGGATCCCGAAGATCGTCAACGAATCGACCTCGAAAAAGCAACGCTCGAAGGCATCACGCTGGATGACCCGACAATTAATGAAGTTCCGGCAATCGATGACATGCAGACAGTCGAATCCGACAGCCCATCATTTGCCCAAACAAGCAGCCTCGCGCCCGAGGGCAGGATCTTCGGGGCCGGGAGCTAGACCGGCTAACAAGGTGGGCACCTTAGCGACGTGCAAAATTGCGAGTATTCAGCAGAGCCGGGTGTCTATCACCCTCGAGTGGATCCAAATGTGAAGCGAAATCACTCTTGCGTGAGAGCGTTAGGCAACATTTGAGGAAGAACTCATCGGATTAACACCCTAAGATAACTCTTGAACTGCATTATATGACCTGCAATAAATTAGCGGACCCCTATAGTTGCAGAATACTCCATTTTTTGCACGGCACGAGGGTACCCACCTTGGCATCGACTATCAAAAAACGCTCAGTCCGGGATCTCGTCCACTATTCCCCATCATTTTGTACAACGAATTACCTGAACGTCATTGACATATGAACATGCACTCATATAATCGAAAGTAAATTATATGAGCGCATGTTCATATGAAAGGATATTGCAATGAGCATCCGCGTTGATGAAACGAAACTCGACATCGAGGCCACCGAACCCGCGATCCCGACCACCTGCTCGCCCGAGGACCTTCCCGACGAGGAGCTTCTCTACGACCTCGCCGACCTGTTCAAGGTCTTCAGCGACACCACGCGCATCAAGATCCTTTACGCCCTCATGGGCCGCGAGCTCTGCGTGGCAGACATCGCCGAAGCGACCGAAACCTCGCAGTCCGCGGTGTCGCACCAGCTGCGCACACTCAAGCAGTCGCACCTGGTTAAATTCCGGCGCGACGGGCGCAATATCCTATACTCGCTCGCCGACGACCACGTCTACACCATGCTCAACCAGGGCATGAGCCATATCTGCGAATAGCAACCAACCACGGTACCAGCGCGGCCTGCACCCAAGCCGCAAAAACGGGAAAGGAACCCACCATGAAAAAGCAGTACAAGCTCGATGAGATCGATTGCGCCAACTGTGCGCGCGAGCTTCAGGACGAGCTGGCCAAGCTCGAGGGCGTCAAATCCGTGTCCGTCAACTTTATGACCCAGAAGCTGACGCTCGAGGCCGATGATGCTGAGTTCGACGAGGTGCTCAACCGCGTTGTTGAGTTTACGGCCGACGCCGAGCCGGACTGCGAGATCATTCTCTAGCCCAGGTTTACGCCAACCTGCAAGGCCGCGCTTGCCGCGGCCTTTGCTCGCGAAATTATATGAACGAGTGTTCATTCATTCAAATGGGAGGATACGAGTCATGGCCACCGCCGACCCCAAAAAGAAAAAGAAGAAGCGCAAGAAAAAAGAATCACTCGAGCATAAGCGCAACCGCATCCTGGTAGCGCTGGGCATTTTTGCCGTGGTGTACGCCCTCGATGAGCTCGGCACCCTCACTGCCGCATTCGGCACCCCGGGCGACATCTACGCCAGCTTTGTGCTGTTCCTCGTGCCGTTTTTGATTGCCGGCTACGACGTACTGCAAAAGGCATTCAATAACATCCGCCGCGGCAAGGCCTTCGACGAGAGCTTCCTCATGGCCGTCGCGACCATCGGCGCGTTTGCCATGGTGCTCTTCCCCGATACCGACCCGCACATGGCCGAAGGCGCCGCCGTCATGCTGTTCTACCAGGTCGGCGAGCTGTTTCAGGCGTACGCCGTGGGCAAGAGCCGCAAGTCGATCAGTGCCATGATGGACATCGCGCCCGACTACGCTAACGTCGAGCAGCCCGACGGCACACTCGAGCAGGTCTTCCCCGATGACATCGCCGTCGGCACCGTGATCGTGGTCAAGCCCGGTGAACGCGTGCCTATCGACGGCGTCATCGTCGAGGGCGAGACACAGCTCGATACCGCCGCCCTTACCGGAGAGTCGGTCCCCCGCCCGGCCAAAACTGGAGACGATATCATCAGCGGCTGCATCAACATGACGGGTCTCCTCCACGTGCGCCCCACCAAGCCCTTTGGCGAGTCCACCGTCGCGCGCGTCCTGGAGCTCGTAGAAAACGCCAGCGAAAAGAAGGCGCGCACCGAGAACTTCATCACGCGCTTCGCCCGCGTCTACACGCCCGCCGTCACCGGCGCTGCCGCGGTGCTCGCGCTTGGCGGCGGCTTGGTCACCGGCGCCTGGTCCGACTGGATCCTGCGCGGCCTGACCTTCCTGGTCGTCAGCTGCCCGTGCGCGCTCGTGATCAGCGTGCCGCTCAGCTTCTTTGGCGGCATCGGCGGCGCATCCAAACTAGGTGTTCTCATCAAGGGTTCTAACTACCTCGAAACGCTCGCCGACGTGGACACCGTCGTCTTCGACAAGACCGGCACGCTCACCAACGGCACGTTTTCGGTCGTGGCGGTGCACCCCGAGTCTGGCTATACCGAGCAGTCGTTGCTCGAGGTCGCAGCCCTTGCGGAGTCGTTCTCCGATCACCCCATCGCGCAGTCCGTGCGCGCCGCCTACCATGGCGAGGTCGACCCCAAGCGCGTAAGCGACTCCACCAACGACGCGGGCCATGGCGTGACGGCAACCATCGACGGCAAGCACGTCGTCGTTGGCAATGCCAAGATGCTTGCTGCGGCCGGTATCGACGCTCCCAATTGCGAGGTTGTCGGCACAATCCTCCACGTGCTCGTTGACGGCGTGTACGCCGGCCACATCGTGATTGCAGACACCGTTAAGGCCGATGCCGAGCAGACGATCCGCGACCTGCACGCCGCCGGCGTCAAGCGCACCGTCATGCTCACGGGCGACCGCGAGGAAGTGGCTGCTGCGGTGGCCAAGCAGCTGGGGCTCGACGAGCTCCACGCGCAGCTGCTGCCGGGCGACAAGGTCGAGCGCGTCGAGGCATTGCTGGCAGCCGAATCGGGCAAGGGCAAGCTCGCCTTTGTCGGCGACGGCATCAACGATGCGCCCGTGCTCACCCGCGCGGACGTTGGCATTGCCATGGGCGCTATGGGTTCCGACGCCGCGATTGAGGCCGCCGACGTTGTGCTCATGGACGACAAGCCGTCCAACATTTCCCGCGCGATCCGCGTGGCACGAAAGACCATGGCGATTGTCTGGCAGAACATCATCTTTGCGCTGGGTATTAAGTTGCTGATTCTGGTGCTTGCGGCACTGGGCATCGCCAACATGTGGCTTGCCGTGTTCGGCGACGTAGGCGTGGCGATCATCGCCATCCTGAACGCCATGCGCGCGATGGGTGTCAAGAACCTGTAGCGTTCGTGGGCTGTCCGGCCGGGACCGGGCTTGGTTTTGAAAACGTCCTCGCGCATGAGGCCCGTCTTTCCTGCTCCTGCGGAGCA
>JAXKHW010000058.1:0-1553 GCA_036549635.1 Collinsella sp.
GAGCGGCAGGCGATCGTGCGGACAGCTCGCACCGCGCTTGATGGCCATGAGCGCACCGTCCACGTCGCGCTCCCCCAATTGATCGGTACCGCGAATGCTACGGAACTCCTCAACGCGCACGGGATTGCGCTTAACGAGCGCTAGCAGCGTGTCGTCGGACATGACCCACTTGCGCGGGATGTTACGGCGCTCGGCGCGGTCCTCGCGCCAGGCGGCGAGCTCGCGCGCGATACCCAGCTGATGACGGCTGCACGAATTGATGCGCTTGACCTTGCGGAACGCCTCGTGGCGATCGGCGCGATAGTGCGACTCGTCAGCCAGCGGGCGCAGCTCGTCGAGCACCCAGTCCACACGGCCCAGCTCGCGCAGGCGGCTCATCATCTCGGTATAGGCGACGATCAGGTACTTGACGTCATCGATCGCGTACTCGATCTGTTTGTCGGTCAGCGGGCGGCGCGACCAATCGGTCAGCGACTCGGTCTTGGGCAACGAGACGCCGCAAAACGTCTGCACGAGCGCGCCGTAGGAAATCTGCTGGCGCTCGCCCAAAAAGGCGGCGGCCACCTGCGTGTCAAAAATGGGACGCGGCAGCACGCCCACGGTATGGAGCATGACCTCCATATCCTGCGAGCAGGCGTGGAAGACCTTAGTCACGCTCTCGTCGGCCATAAGCTCGGCAAGCGGCGACAGGTCGTCGATCACCAAAGGATCGACCGCGACGCTCTCGGCAGGGGTGGCAATCTGAACCAAGCACAGGCGCGGGTGGAACGTGCGCTCGCGCAAAAACTCGGTATCGACGGCAATCGCGTCAAACTCACGGGCGCGCTGGCAAAAGTCGAGCAGAGCCTGATGTGTGGAAATGTACATATCAACCCATCGAATAAGGTTAGGCCCGAAAAACACGGGTAGGATATCGGCATTGCCCTACAACTATACTCGGTTAGTCACAGAACGGGAACGTAAGTATGCGCTGCCTTATCATCCACAACCCGGCATCGGGCCCCAGCTCAGATGAAATCTACGCGTTCACGCACGCCCTCGCGCAGGGCGGCGACGAGGTCGTGATGCGTTTTATCGGCGATGGCATGGAACCCGAGGACGCCGTGGCAGACGTGCGCGAGTTTGATCGCGTGGTGATTTCGGGCGGCGACGGCACCGTCTCCAACGTGCTCGACCAAATGCGCGGATGCGGCGTCCCCACGCTCGTCTTCCCCTCCGGCACGGCCTGCCTGTTCTTCAACAACATTGGCAACGCCCCCGAGGCCGCGGCGCTCGCCAAGGCCTGCCGCGTCGGCCGTACCGTCAAGGCGGACATGGGCGAGCTCTTTTGGCTCGACGAGAACGGCAACGAGAAGCGCCACGGCTTTATCATCATCGCCGGCTCGGGCTTCGACGCCGAGATCATGATGAAGGCCGCCCCCACCAAAAACGACATCGGCGAAATCGCCTATTTCCTGTCGGCGCTCGCCACACCCAACCCCACGGTGGCGCACTTTACACTTGAGCATGACGGCATTGTCGAGGAACTCGATGGCATCTGCTGCATGGCCGGC